>NZ_PQWO01000007.1 GCF_003231495.1 Acaryochloris thomasi RCC1774 | reverse complement strand
CACGGAAAACGATGGATGACGACGAGTCAACACTCGCATAAGCATAGGAGAACATACATCCCCTTATCGATAGAATATCCTTACCCGTTTAGGACTACCCTTTTTTGAGCAGCCTTGCCGCTGCCTGACGTTCTCCAGCCGTCGCGCCGTTGTCCGCTAGGGCTTTAATCTTGCGTAGCTTTTCCACTACCCCAGAGTCCCCAGCGCATTAATCCAGGTAGTCAGAGCTAAAATAGAGGCAAGGATCATAAGCCCTAAGGCAATCTTGATAACGGCTGACTCAATATGGTTGAGCCAATTGGATAGGGTAAAACTGATCATGTTATTGTCCCTACAAACAATAAAGGTGTGGGTGTTTGCACCGCTGCGAAGCCGTTACATATTGTTGAGCGTTTTAGGTCGAATACTCTCACCTCTATCCTACCCCCCTGTCATCTTTGAAGATCACTTCAAACTGTCATTTTTCAATTACCTCTATCAGCGCCTTCGTCTGTCGGTCAATCTCGTTCCCTGTTCCACGAGATCGTGTTTGATGCTTTGTTGAAGCTCTGACAAAGCATCATCCTCAACCCTCTCTATCTCCGGTAACTATGGCAACAAGAACAGGGATTCTCTTCCCAAACAAAGAGAGATTAGATTATGGATCGTTGTACTGTGCCTGAATCTGATAGCCGCAGCGATACTCACCATCAATAATCCAGTGGGTGCGCTTTACCTGATAGCCATTGAGCGCCAACGCAAACACCCAGAAACAACCCTGCCACCTCCAAAACCGCACTTCCATATTCTGTCAAAATCAGCCAGCCACTACATTTGACACTTTATGCTATATCTGACATAGTCAATTTAATGGATACTTTACCCAAGTCACTCGAATGGATTGGCAGCTCTCTCAATGACCTGAAGCAATTCCCAAAAGAAGTGCAGCAGATAATGGGCTTTGCACTCTATCGCGCTCAGCTTGGAAGCAAACATCCCGACACCAAGCCGTTGAAAGGATTTAAAGGTTCCGGTGTCCTTGAAGTTGTTGAGAACTTCGATGGAGACACCTATCGAGCAATCTATACAGTGAAGTTTGCAGGGCTTGTCTACGTCTTACATGCCTTCCAGAAAAAGTCTAAGCGCGGAATCGCTACGCCCAAACAAGATATCGATCTGATTAAAGCCCGCCTACAGAGAGCTAGAGAGCACTATCAAACTGTTTTTCAGCAGCGCAATGAGGAGAAATAAGATGACTGAAGAGATCACGGTACAAATGAGTAGCGGCAATGTTTTTGCCGATCTTTGCCTACCTGATTCTGATGAATTATTGCTTAAGGCTGAGCTAGCTCATCATATCTCTGAGCGCATTACAGAGCGCCAACTCACTCAGATTCAAGCGGCTGAGTTGCTGGGAGTTGATCAGCCCAAAATCTCTGCGCTAACCCGAGGAAAGCTAACGGGCTTTTCTATAGAACGATTATTTCGCTTTCTCAATACATTAGGTAGCGATATCGAAATTCGAGTCACTCCCAATTCTAAGCCTAACTCCCCGGCCTATACCAGGATCATTTCGGGATAACGGCTGATTTGCGCCAACGACCTACTGTGCCTGAATCCGGTATCCGCAGCGATGCTCACCATCAACGATCCAATGGGTGCGCTCTACCTGACAATCATTAAGCGCTACCGCAAACATCTCTAACTCGTGATCGCAAACGCTGGGGAACAACTCTGCCACCTGTGAAATCGCGCAGTTATACTCCGTCAATACAAACTGAGTGGCAGAACTAGGGTCAGAATCTTCAGGGACCGGATAGTACTCCGCCATATACCCTTCTGCCCGCCGCAATTCAACTAGGCTCTCTACGCGTTCTAGCAAGGGACCATTGCCGAGCTGAGCCTGATACTCTAAAGCCTTGCGTTCCCACTGCTTTCTCAGCACACTCCGCATTTGATCAGGGCTGAGGGTTTCTGACAGCGTATCTAATAAATCCACTACAAACTCGTCATGGCGATCAGGGAAGCGATCGCGTCCTGCTCGACTCAATTTATATACATGTTGCGGACGCCCCATCCCTTCATGGGTCACCTCAAATTTGATCAATCCTTCTGCTTCTAGGTCTTTCAGATGTCGCCGAATCGCCTGCGGACTCACTGATAGCTGAGTTGCTAGCTTTTGCGCAGTTATTTCACCCTGCCGCAAGAGTGCGTTGAGGATATCTTCTTTGGTCGAATGTGCAGTGGTCACGGCATTCCAAGGAAAGAGTTGCGATCGCCTTTAACGGGAAAAGTACTTAGCCCCAAATTTAGGCTAACAGGATTTTTTTGACTTTCACAACATAATTGTTGCTAAAGTATCCTAAAATAAAAGTTAAGCAACAACCTTGTTGTTTTAAGATTATACACGTGTCCTTCGTCGGTCCGCTGGCTATAAGGTCACCGAAAGCATCCCTAGAGAGTAGGAACCCCATGACTGCAAGCGTTAAAACCCTTGTTAACGAACCTTATAAGTACGGCTTTGTCACCGACATTGAAGTCGATACCATCCCTCGGGGTCTGAGTGAAGATGTCGTTCGGATGATTTCAGCGAAAAAGAATGAACCCGAATTCATGCTTGAGTTTCGGCTCAAGGGCTATCGGCAGTGGCTGAAAATGACAGAGCCAGATTGGCCCCATGTCCACTACCCGGCCATTGACTATCAAGACATCTCTTATTACACCGCGCCCAAAGAGCAGGAGAAAAAGAAGAGCTTAGACGAAGTCGATCCAACGCTTCTGGAAACCTTTGAAAAGCTGGGTATTCCGCTTTCTGAGCAAAAACGCCTCTCTAACGTCGCGGTAGATGCCGTCTTTGATAGCGTCTCCGTTGCCACTACTTTCCGGGAGCAGCTCGCTAAAGATGGTGTCATTTTCTGCTCAATCTCTGAGGCTGTTCATGATTATCCTGAGCTGGTCAAGAAGTATCTCGGTAGCGTTGTTCCTACTGGAGATAACTTCTTCGCAGCTCTGAACTCAGCCGTCTTTAGTGATGGCTCCTTCGTCTATATTCCCAAAGGCACCAAATGCCCGATGGAGCTTTCAACCTACTTCCGCATCAATACAGAAGGGGCGGGTCAGTTTGAGCGCACCCTAATCATTGCTGAAGAAGGTAGCTCTGTGAGTTATCTAGAGGGCTGTACTGCGCCGATGTTCGACACTAATCAGCTTCATGCTGCAGTCGTTGAACTGGTTGCCTTAGATGATGCCGATATTAAGTACTCCACCGTTCAGAACTGGTATGCCGGGGACGAGAACGGTAAGGGTGGTATTTATAACTTCGTCACGAAGCGTGGGTTGTGTGCGGGTAAAAACTCCAAGATCTCCTGGACTCAGGTGGAGACGGGATCTGCTATTACCTGGAAGTATCCGAGCTGTGTTTTGGTGGGCGATAACTCTGTGGGCGAGTTCTACTCAGTGGCGCTCACCAACAATATGCAGCAGGCCGATACCGGGACCAAGATGTTTCACATCGGTAAAAACACTCGCAGCACGATCATCTCAAAGGGGATTTCTGCGGGACGTTCTCAGAACAGCTATCGCGGTCTGGTGAAGATGGGACCGAAGGCCAAGGGTGCTCGTAACTACTCTCAGTGTGATTCGATGCTGATTGGGAGTGATGCAGAGGCCAATACTTTCCCGTATATTCAGGTGCAGAATCACACTGCCAAGGTGGAGCATGAGGCTTCGACCTCCAAGATTGGCGAAGACCAGCTCTTCTACTTTGCCCAGCGCGGCATTTCGATGGAAGATGCTGTCTCCATGATGATTAGCGGCTTCTGCAAAGATGTCTTCAACCAGCTCCCCATGGAGTTTGCGGTCGAAGCAGACCGTCTGTTAAGTCTGAAGCTCGAAGGGAGCGTCGGCTAGATCGTCAGAGTGAATCGTTTTAGAAACCTAGCCCAGTCCTGGATTGGGCGTTCGGTTTGAGTGAACGAGTTTTGTTGTAGACGCAGGAATTTAGAGGTTCAAGGGTGATTGTTGAAAACAGTGAAGTAATTCTATCCATTAAGGATTTAACGGCTGAGGTGGATGGAAATTCCATACTCAAGGGCGTTAATCTCGAAATTAAGGCGGGCGAAATTCACGCCATCATGGGTCCAAACGGGTCTGGTAAAAGTACGCTCTCTAAGCTGCTTGCAGGTCATCCGGCTTATAAAGTGAAGGGGGGAGAGGTTCTATACAAGGGTAAGAATCTTTTTGACTTGGAACCTGAAGAGCGATCTCGTTCTGGCATTTTCCTCGCCTTCCAGTACCCCTTAGAAATCCCTGGGGTTTCTAATCTAGATTTTTTGCGAGTGGCCTACAACGCCAAGCGTCAGCACTTGGGTGAAGAGGAGCTGGATGCTTTCGATTTTGATGATCTGGTCCGTGAGCGACTGGATGTAGTCAAGATGGATCCAGCCTTTCTCAACCGCAGCGTCAACGAAGGGTTTTCGGGTGGCGAGAAGAAGCGAAACGAAATTCTCCAGATGGCATTGCTGGAACCAACGCTAGCGATTCTAGACGAAACTGACTCAGGGCTAGATATTGATGCCCTTAAGATTGTCTCGAATGGCGTCAATCAGCTCACTAATCCCGAGAATGCTGTACTGCTGATTACCCACTATCAGCGCTTGCTGGACTACATCGTGCCGGACTATGTGCACGTAATGCAGGGTGGTCGCATCTTGACCACGGGTGATAAGGATCTAGCGTTAGAGCTAGAAGAGAAGGGCTATGACTGGCTTCAGCCTGCGGGGGTGGCCTAATGACGATTTCTACGATTGAAGTGACACCTTCTGATCTCAAGGGACGCGGTGATGCTGAGCGCCAGGCTTATTTAAATACGTTGATTAGTCAGCGGGCTGAGTTCGGGGCTGAGGTGCCGGATTGGGTTATGGGGGTTCGCGATCGCAACTTAACTCTAATCCAAGACCAAGCTCTCCCCAGTAACAAAACCGAAGAGTGGCGATTTACCGATCCGTCATCGCTGTATAAAATCCCATTTCAGCCTGCAGCGGCAACGGTGACAGCGGAGCAGATTCAGGCCCACAGTTGGTCAGACGCGGCCATCCGTCTTGTGTTTGTTAACGGAGTATTTGCGCCGGACCTTTCTAGCCAAGCAGAAGTCTCTGGACTCCAGATTACAACGCTGAAGAATCTAGATGCCTCTTTCCAGGAGTACCTCGGAAAAACCCATGGTGCAGAAGAGGTGTTCACGGCCCTCAATAGCTGTAACTTCACTGATGCGGCTGTTCTGAAGGTGGACCGTAACCAGAGTATTGAAGCACCGATTCATCTGCTATTTGTCTCTGCAGCCCAGGGTGAAGCACCAACCGTGGCTTATCCTCGGGTGTTAGTGGTTGCTGAAACCGGCAGTACCGTCACCTTGGTTGAAGACTTCGTTAGCGTTGGTGCCCAGACCTTCACCAACGCAGTCGCGGAAATCTTCTTGGCCGCTAATGCCCAGGTCAACCACATTCGACTGCAGCGCGAAGAAACCACCGCCTTTCATATTGGGAAAACGGCTGTGTCTCAGAAGCGAGATAGCCGCTATTGCTCTATTGCCATCAGTTTGGGCGGTCAGCTATCACGCCATAACCCTGAGATTGTTACCGAAGAGCAAACGGAAACGATCTTAGATGGTCTGACGCTGGCCACCGATTCACAGGTGGCGGATACCCACTCAGCACTGACCTTCTCGCAGGCCCACTGCCAAGCTCAGCAGCTCCACAAGTGCATCGTCGATGATCATGCTCGTGCTGTATTTAACGGCAGAATTTTTGTACCCAAGGCCGCGCAGCAAACCAATGCAGCACAGCTCAGCCGGAATCTGCTCCTGTCGCCTAAAGCCAGAGTAGACACTAAGCCTCAGCTTGAGATCGTTGCAGACGACGTAAAGTGCGCCCACGGTGCAACCGTTAGTCAGCTCGAAGATGATGAGGTTTTCTACCTCCAAAGCCGAGGGCTGGATCATGACAACGCCTGCGATCTTTTGGTTAAAGCCTTTGCCGCAGAAATTCTGGAGAAAATTCCAGTGCCTTCTATTCGGCAAGGTCTACTTGAAGATGTTTTGTCCCGTCTCCGCTAGTTCTTAAATCTGAAGTCCTACCCCCGGAATCTGAACCCCCTATGCTTGCTCTAGAAAAAACAACGATCGCAGATCAAGTCCGCTCTGATTTCCCCATCCTGAATCAGGAAGTCAACGGAAGTCCGCTAGTTTATCTAGACAATGCGGCGACTTCGCAGAAGCCGACGGCAGTTCTGCAAGCGCTGCAAGATTACTATCAGCAAGATAACGCCAACGTTCATCGCGGGGTTCATACCCTGAGTGCGCGGGCAACGGATGCTTACGAAGGCGCTAGAGATAAGATTCAGGCGTTTATCAACGCAGCCCGTCGGGAAGAGATCATCTACACCCGCAACGCCACTGAAGCGATTAACTTGGTGGCTCACGCCTGGGGCCAAACGCTCCAGGCTGGGGATGAAATTGTTCTTACGGTGATGGAGCATCACAGCAATCTGATTCCTTGGCAGATTCTGTCGCAGAAGACGGGGGCCGTTCTCAAGTTCGTCGAGTTAACAGAGACTCAGGAGTTTGATTTAGAACAGTTCCGTTCTCTTGTTTCTGACAAGACAAAGCTGGTGGGCGTTGTTCATGCTTCCAATACATTGGGCTGCATCAACCCAGTTGAAGAAGTCATCACCATTGCTCACCAGTACGGTGCCAAGGTGCTGGTGGATGCCTGTCAGAGTGTGCCTCACATGGCAATTGATGTGCAGGCAATGGACTGTGATTGGTTAGTGGCTTCTGGTCATAAGATGTGTGGTCCAACGGGGATTGGTTTTCTCTACGGCAAGCGGGATCTGCTGCGGTCAATGCCTCCGTTTTTGGGCGGTGGTGAGATGATTGCGGATGTGTTCTTGGATCACTCCACATACGCAGATGTACCCCATAAGTTTGAAGCGGGGACACCTGCGATCGCAGAAGCTATCGGCTTAGGCGCGGCAGTTGATTACCTAACCAACATTGGTATGGATAAAATTCATGCCTACGAAGCAGAGTTAACAGCTTATCTCTTCCAACAGCTCAACAAGATTCCTGAGCTGAAGATTTACGGACCTCAGCCGGATGCGAAAGGCGAGGGCAGAGCGGCTTTGGCATCGTTTACAGCGGGTGAAGTGCATCCCCACGATCTCTCTACAATTTTGGATCAGGCGGGTGTTGCGATTCGGGCGGGGCATCATTGTACACAGCCGCTTCATCGTTGTATAAAAGCGCAGTCAACAGCGCGGGCGAGTCTGTATTTCTACAACACTCAAGCAGAGATTGATGCTTTTGTGGTGTCTTTGAAAGATGCGATCGAGTTTTTCGGCGGCATCTTTGGTTGATTCTGTTTCATCTTTAACTGATTATGAAGCGGAAAAAGCGTCCTCGTAGATTATTTCTCCGATCAGGGCTACTATTTGTTCTGCTCCTCAGCCTCACGTTAGCAATCGTTATTTTCTCTACAGGGCCAGCTTTCGTCGCTAAACGTTTCAATTCGACTCACTCGTCAACCATCCAGCAGATCACACCTGAATCTAAAGCTCTGCACCAGTCGCTAACAATCGCAGATCTACATGCAGACTCTTTGCTATGGGGGCGGGATTTACTAAAACGCTCAAGCCACGGTCACGTCGATATTCCTCGCTTGGTTGAGGGCAATGTCGCACTACAAACGTTTACCGTCGTCACCAAAGTTCCTGCCCCACTGAAGCTAGAAGGTAACACTAGTCAAAGCGATAGTATTATCCGGCTTGCACTTTTACAGCGTTGGCCAATATCAACATGGTTTAGCCTCAAACAGCGAGCGCTCCACCAGGCCCGACAGCTACAGGCATTAGAACAAAGAGCATCCGGTCAATTCAGCATTATCAGAACAGCTACAGATATAAACACCTATCTTGCTCAGCGACAGGACAACCCACAAATAACAGCCGGTTTGCTAGGTTTGGAGGGAGCACAGGCCATTGAAGGAAAGCTGGAAAACATTGATAGCCTCTATGAAGCAGGATTCCGCATCGTTGGGTTAGCTCACTTTTTTGATAACGAGGTGAGTGGATCTGCGCATGGCATCAATCAAAGTGGCCTGACGCCCTTGGGTAAGGAAGTCTTGAGACGTATCGAAGATCTCAATATGATTGTCGATCTTGCCCATGCCTCTCCTCAGACTATTGATGATGTGCTTCAGCTTGCCCAGCGTCCAGTATTGGTTTCTCACACAGGCGTCCAAGGGACCTGTGATAATGCTCGGAATTTAAGTGATCGCAACCTCCAAAAAATCGCAGCCACGGGCGGCATCATTGGAATTGGCTTTTGGAAAACAGCCATCTGTGGCGAGAATGCCGACGCCATTGTCCGAGCGATTCGATATACCGCTGATTTAGTAGGGGTTGATCACGTCGCCCTTGGCTCAGACTTCGATGGAGCCGTGCGGATGCCCTTTTATGTGGCTGATATTGTTCAGGTGACTGATGCACTCCGCAAAGATGAGTTTACCGATATCGAGATTAAAAAGATCATGGGCCTCAACATCATCGGCCTCCTGCAGCAAACGCTTCCGAAAAAAAGGTCGCGGGTTCAAGGATCATGAACTCAATGACATCACCCGACGGGTAGAGGAACACAAGCAAATATTGCTGGAGGTTTGGTATGACTACCTTGACCTTTGAAACAGTATTTCTAGCCGCGTAGGTGCAGCTCACGAGTGAAAAATTGTGGTGGACTTGAGAGACGGGCGCAGCTTATTGATTCCTCTTGCTTGGCATCCTCGCCTGCTGAATGCTTCTGCGAAAGAACGGCAAAACTAGCAGCTTCTTGGTGATAGCTAGGCCATTGAGTAGATGGACTTAGACGAACACATTGGCATTGAAGGATTATTGGCAGGGCGACAACGTGGGGAAAGAGATCGCTACTCTGCTTGTTTGCTGGCAATACGATATCACTGTAGTGGTCCAGCTATGTTGCTGATAAAGCATCGTTGTATAAAAATCATGTCAGTGTATAAGTACAGAGTCAAGAAGATCTTCATCTCTGCTTAAAACTAGACTAGCTGCGGTTTTGCCACTGTCTGATCTGCTTTTGGGCAACATCGTATACAGGACTCAAAGCCGGAATTTGCTGCGCGATCGCAATTGCCTTAGGCAGGTCAGAATTCGCCTGTGTCTGAGCGATGGTCAAAATCCTCTCACTCCAGGAAGCCATTGACTGCTCTGCCTGCGCTCGGAAGGGCGAATTCGGGCCAATTCGGTTAGCCACCTCAACGGCTGCAGATAGCCCCCCTGGACTGTTCTGACTGGCATATCCTTGCGCTTCTTGCCATAGCTCTTTACCAGAGTTATCGGGTTCAGGCGCTAACGTCTCAGGAAACTCTTCAAAACGAGGATTATCGAGCTGCTGGAGCTGAAATTCCCAATCGGCCACGCGGGCCTGAGCATCTTCGTAAAAAGGACGACCCGGCACAATTCGCTGAGCAAGCTGAATCGCCTCGCCTAGGGACTTGCGATCGCCATTGAGCGATAGAGAATCTGCACGATCTAACAAAGACTGATCGGCAGATGCCTGTCTTGATACCCTGTTGTCTCGGACGATCGGTTCCTCCCAGCTGAGAATGCTGTCCGGGATGCTGTCCGCAACTGAGTTAGGGTAACTGTCATTCACCCTTGCCTGAGCCAGCTCTTGCTGCTGTCTTAAGCTGGCTAGCTGTCCCTCCCACTTAAGAGCTAAAGACTGGGCCTGATTGTATA
Source organism: Acaryochloris thomasi RCC1774 (assembly GCF_003231495.1). Lineage (NCBI taxonomy): Bacteria > Bacillati > Cyanobacteriota > Cyanophyceae > Acaryochloridales > Acaryochloridaceae > Acaryochloris > Acaryochloris thomasi. The sequence goes on along the minus strand of NZ_PQWO01000007.1, from coordinate 256,634 downwards.
AAGGACTGCTAGCCTCAATCTTCCGAACCTCAGTGATGGCATCCTGTAGCCCAGAAGCCGTCCCTGACCAAGAAGAGGCGGATGCATAGGCTAAATCTACAAAATCTTTAGAGCGCTGCCCGAGCTTGGTTTCTCGTGGGATTAACTGTGAGGCATCTAGCGCCGTGGTTAAGTCCCGCCGCTGTAGAGCCGTCTCAGCCACCTGCATTAGACGCTGAGCAATTCTTTCGATAGTGCCCTTCGCAGACTTGTGAAAAACGCTCTCTGGCCCCAGGTCTCTTGCTAAACCTAAAGCCTCAGAAAGATTGTCTAACCCCCCAGACCGAATCAAATCCTTCGCCTTTGCCAGCACCTTTTCGTCTTTTTGGGCCTGCAGAATCCGCTTGTTCATCGCCTCATACTGCGTCTGAGACCAGTAGCGATTGTCAACCTTGAGCAATCCCACCATGATCGAAAAAGCCTGCCGCCAATTCTCTTGCTGCAGCGTATCTTCTGCCTTCTTATAGATACCCTCGCCCTCTGCCCAAATCTCTTTCCAGCGCTTGATGCGGGACTGCACAACCTTGTGTGCCGCTGTCCGATCTGGAATGCGATTGGCAAAGGAAATCGCTCGCTTCAGCTTGCCTTCGTGGAATGCTTTCTCTGCCAGATCAAGTGCCCGGTCCGACCATTCTTCGATCTGAGGATTGATCGCAGCTCTAAGGGGATGGTTTTTACCTAAAACATCCACAAGGCCAATGGCCGCGAACAGATCTTCTAGCGTGTTTTTCTCTGCTTGTTGCTGAGCACAGTAAAGCCGCAGAGAGGCTGAAGCAAAAGGCCAAAAGACATTGTTACAGGTTAGCTTGGTTCGCTGGTACACCAGCATGTAATAGGAGCCGGTTCCCAATAGCCCCGCACAGACAATGAACAAAGCCGCGCAGGCTTGCCAGTGAGACAGCAAGCGTAGCGTTAGGGGTTGCGATCGCACCCCTTTCAGCCTTCGGGACTGCCTGCCGCTGGTCTCATTAGTGGTCATTGCGTCTTCTGTATTACGCATCAGCTCATCATCGATACGCGCTGCCTTCACGATGGCACAACGCTTTAGGAAGGAAGAAGTTGATCAAACAACCCTAACAACTATATCTACATTACTCGCTGTCAGGCTGCTGTACTTCAAAAATATGGGTATATTCAGTCTTCCAAGCCTCAATTCACTGTCCTCGTTGGTCAGTGACGGAGGCCCGACCAAAAATACGTTAGACTCATTCTGTCAAAAAACGTAAAACTTCACATGGCTGACCAACTCATTCGTGCCACTGCCGCAGAGAACGGCATTCGAGCTGTGGGAGTTATTACCACTCGCCTGACCGAAGAAGCCAGACAGCGCCACCAGCTATCCTACGTTGCCACTGCAGCCCTAGGCCGGACAATGTCAGCGGGTTTACTGTTGGTTTCGAGCATGAAGCCCTCCCAGTCGCGGATCAACATCCGCGTGAAGGGCAACGGTCCTCTATCAAGCATTTTCGTCGATGCCGGTCTCGACGGCACCGTCAGAGGATACGTGACTAATCCCACAGTTGAGCTGCCTCCGAACGCTAAAGGCAAGTTAGACGTGGGGGGAGCTGTTGGGCATGAAGGGTTCCTATACGTGGTTCGCGATATTGGTCATGGCTACCCCTATTCCAGCACCGTAGAAATTGTCTCAGGAGAAATTGGTGAAGATATTGCCCACTATCTTGTAACCTCCGAGCAAACCCCCTCTGCTTTAGTGCTGGGCGTCTTTGTAGACTCTCAAGGCGTGAGCGCTGCCGGAGGATTGCTGATTCAGGTATTGCCCAAAGCAGCCCGTGACGAGGCACTGGTTGCTACCCTAGAATCTCGCATTGCTCAGCTTCAAGGGTTTACACCGCTTCTACAGGCTGGCAAGACCCTGCCAGAGATCCTAGAAGATCTTTTGGGCGATATGGGACTCGACATTATGCCCCAGCGACAGCTTGTGCGATTCCAATGCAAGTGCTCAATGGAACGTGTTTTAGGAGCGCTAAAATTGCTGGGTCAAGCAGAGCTCAAAGACATGATTGTCGAAGACGATGGTGCAGAAGCCACCTGTGATTTCTGTGGTGAGACCTACAAAGCAACCAGCAATCAACTTGAGCAGCTCGTCACAGATATGCAGGCAGAGTCCAACGTATAAAGTTCAGTACAACTTGTCGATTACGAAGCTGCCGAATTAAAGTTTGGCAGCTCAATTTTAGCGGGTGGTTCGGGGGTTAGGGGGCGTAACCGCAAGTCCTGGTAAAAATTAGACTGATCCAATTCGACCTTAGACTGGGCGCAGAGAATTAGTAAGGCCCAAAATACGCCGACCGGATCATTCTTGACCGTCAGCAGATCCTTGAGGTCTAGCCAGCTTTCTTCGTCTAAACAAAGCTCTGCCAGCAGAACCTCAAGCTCTTCCGCAACTTCAGAAAGATTTTCTTGGTGGGCAAGCTGGGCGATCGCCTTCATTGACTGAGCACGCGACGGTCGCTTGACGCGGCGCAACTTCGGTCGTCGAGACTGACGATCCACCGCCACCGCCATCAGCTCAAGTTGATGAATCAGCTCTGTTAGAGTGACGCGCCGCTTTTGGGGCGGGCAGGCTACGGGACGGCGCTGTAGATAGTCTTCTAGATGCGAAGGCAAAGGGGCAGCATTAGGGTCTGCATCTTCTAGAAAGAGCTGCTCAAAATCCTCTTCTGGCTCCTCTGTCCCCGCATGGGGGTCTAGCGTCTCTGCCTTCAAAAACACCAGCATTGATGCGTATAAAAATGCTTGCCCTGAGGTCGCAAGCTCTTGAGAGTCTTGATAGGACAGCTCGTTTAGGAACTTGTCAAACACATCAATCACCTGCACATCCCAGGGATCGATTTCGCCGCGTTGAGCCATGTCAATCAGCATGGAGATTGCATTTTGGGCAAAGGATGTGCTCATGGCCGAACTCTAGTTAATGGAATTTATTGATCACTTCCAGCCGTTCTGGTCCGTGGCTCTCTAGATGAACTGACGCTGGGCAGTAATCGCTGCTGCTCTTCTAGTTCGGCCTTGTACCGCTCAATGTCTTCTTGAAGGTTATGAATCTGGACTTCTCGCTCTTCAACGATCTCCTTCGCTGATAGGCTCGACTGCACTTGGACCCAAACGCTAAAGATCCAGGCCAAGACAGCACCAATCCCCAGGGTAACGATTAGTTCTACTGAAAGCGGCGCTCTGATTTCTACCCCTTCAATGATTTTGATGGGAACGAGCTGAGTGTTCTCAATCCCAAATAAAACCAACGCTAAGCAAATGACAAAAATTAGAGTGAAGTTAACTTGTCGCATCTATTGACTCCCAACGCTTAGCTCGTCTGCATTGTCGCTCTAGATTTGAGCTGATGTAAGACCTAGACCCACCCTAGAGCCAGCTAATATCACCCAAAGCTTATCAGGTCTTTCCGATTTCTGACCGCTAATCTGTCTAACGGCAGCAGATTTTCGGTCAACTTCTTGGCATATCTCTATAAATACGGCCTCCGCAGCAGGATTTTGCCTTTCGCAAACCTTCGTAATCTGGGTAGAAATCAGGCCGTTTCAACTTCTAGATAGAGCGGTTCTGACACTTCTCTTACTGGCCGCTGTACCTGGAGATATTGCCTCCATCAACATTGTGAGTCTCTGGCCTGAGAATCCGTTAAACTAGGCGGGAGTCTATATTGCCTAGCGATATCACGGCCCTCCTGCAGCCTCAGCAATATTTTTCCTGAGCTATTTCTGTTTTCCTTTAAAAGATTGGCCTGCCTCAACTGCGGCCTTTGCATGATTTATGGCTGAAACGTATTTAATTGACAAGCTCAAGTCTGTTGAGCAAACCTTCCATGAGCTAACCCGTCGTCTTGCAGACCCTGAAGTGGCGACAGACCCTAGTGAGTTTCAGCGGGTGGCGACAACGCGGGCTTCTTTGGAAGAAACAGTGACGACCTTTGAAAGCTGGCAGCAAAACCAGCAGGAGTTATCAGAGGCACAGCAGATTGCCAAGGACAGCAGCGAAGATCCAGAGCTGAAGGCAATGGCCGCGCTGGAGGTAGCTGAACTGACAGAGACGGTCAATCAGCTAGAAGAGAAGCTTAAGATTTTGCTGTTGCCCCGCGACCCTAACGATGATAAAAACATCATGCTGGAGATTCGGGCTGGGACCGGCGGTGACGAAGCCAGTATCTGGGCCGGAGATCTGGTCCGTATTTATTCTAAGTACGCTGAAACACAGCGCTGGCGAGTCAAGTTGCTGAGCGAATCCCTAGGTGAGATGGGGGGCTTCAAGGAAGCTGTGCTCGAGATCCAGGGTGACCGGGTTTATAGCAAACTGAAGTATGAAGCGGGGGTCCATCGCGTGCAGCGCGTGCCGCTCACAGAGACGCAGGGGCGGGTCCACACTTCGACGGCTACGGTGGCGGTGATGCCGGAGGTGGATGAGGTTGAGGTCAAGATTGACCCGAAGGATATTGAGATGTCAACGGCCCGGTCTGGCGGGGCAGGGGGCCAAAACGTCAATAAGGTTGAGACGGCGGCTGATTTGTTTCACAAGCCGACGGGAATCCGGGTGTTCTGTACAGAGGAGCGATCGCAACTCAAGAACAAAGAGCGGGCCATGCAGATCTTGCGAGCCAAGCTGTACGAAATGCAGATGCAGGAGCAGCAGGACTCGATTACTGACCTGAGGCGATCGCAAGTCGGCACCGGGTCTCGGTCCGAGAAAATCCGCACCTATAATTACAAAGATAATCGGGCCACCGATCACCGCCTGGGTAATAACTTCCCCCTAGAAAAGGTACTAGAGGGAGGCATTGACCTGATTTTAGAAGCCTGTGTGGCTAAAGATCAGCAGGCTCAACTGGCAGAGCTGGCGGCCAACGCCTAAGTGAATACCTATTTTGCCACCGTTGCTCGGGGCTTAGAATCACTAGCCGCCGAAGAGCTAGAGACGTTGGGGGCCAGCTCAGTTGAGCCTGGATTCTGTGGCGTTTCCTTTATCGGCGACAGCGCGCTTTTATACAAGGTTAATTTGTGGGCCAGACTGCCCTTTCGGATCCTCCAGAGTCTGAAGGAATTTCCCTGTCAAGATGCCCAGGATCTGTATCGAGGGATCCAGACCCTAGACTGGCAGACCTATCTGACGCCGGAGCAGACCCTAGCGGTGAAGGCGACGGGTAAAAATCGCCAGCTCAACCATACCCACTTCACGGCCCTGCAGGTGAAGAACGCCATTGTCGATCAGCAGCAGCAACGCTTTGATGAACGCTCATCGGTAGATCCACAAACGCCCGACGTACTGATCAACGTTCATATTCATCGTGATCTCTGTACGGTGAGTCTCGATAGTTCCGGCTCTAGTCTCCATCGACGGGGATATCGGCCTGCTGTGGGCGCAGCCCCCCTCAAGGAATCGCTAGCGGCGGCGCTGATTCACATGAGCCAGTGGCAACCGGATCAGCCCTTCATGGACCCGCTTTGTGGTTCAGGTACGCTGCCGCTGGAGGCAGGCTTGATCTCCATCAACCAGGCACCAGGATTGTATCGGGAGTCCTTTGGCTTTGAGACTTGGCCTAATTTCGAGTCTGAGCTGTGGCATTCGTTGCGTCAAAATGCAGTGGATAGCTGCCGTGAAACTCTAGATGCAGTGGTAGTGGGATGTGATCGCAACCCCACCGTCATCCAGCAGGCCCGTCAAAACGCAGCGAACTGCGGCATTGAAACCCAGATCGAACTCTACCAACAGGAGCTATCCCTTGTTGAGGCTCCTAGTGATCACGGCGTCCTGCTGTGCAACCCCCCCTATGGTGAACGTCTTGGCAAAGACATTGACTTAGGAGCGTTTTATAAGCTGCTCGGCAACGTCCTCAAACAGCAATTCAAGGGCTGGACGGCATTTGTACTGAGCGGCAACAAAGAGCTTTCTCGCACCATTGGGCTCAAATCTTCTCAGCGTTTTTCAGTCCACAACGGCTCTCTTCCCTGTCAGCTTATGAAATATGAGCTTTACTAGTCCTTGCCCAGCGACAGGAATCTCTGAACGTCTGAAATCTTCACAGCCCTAAATTGCTGACATATCAAAGCTTAGGGCAACTTTAACTTGAAGATGAATAGACCTTAAGCACGATTTTAGAAATAAAGGGTATCATTAGATACAGAAAAGTCGTTCATCTTGTTTAGCGTAGACTTGAGATTCTTTTTCATTTGCTCAAAAGCTCGTCGTTGAATAAGACGGAAGTAGGGATTTTCCCGAAGGAACGCGCCTCATTTACATTATTGGTCGGAGGCCGCATTTCCATGAATCTTTCTTATCGAGGCGTTAAATATCGCTTTACCCCTTTTACGGCAGTGGCTACAACCTCTGAGGTCATTGGTCGCTACCGGGGACGGACCTGCCGTCGTTCTCACTTTGATATTGCTGCTTCTCATCCTAGAGTGACGCTCAAGTATCGGGGTGTTGCATACATGCCTGGTCTCGGCGGACAGATCGCCAGTCGTTCGGTTGAATCCGTAGCGCGTGATGCCAGTATGGTCCCTGTTGCCGTGCTCACCGATCGTCATCGAGTCCAGTCAGAGCTAGAGAAAGTCCACAATCTGTCCATTCAGAAAAATCTAGAGCGCCGCTTGAGCGTTGCTCGGACTCAAGGTAACCAAAACCTGATTCATGTTTTGGAGAACGAGCAAAAGCAGCTTGCTTCCTAGAGGTATAGCGGTACGCGTATTGATTAGGACATCAAAATGGTTGAATACCATGCCTGCTAAAGAAGGGCTGTCCTAACTCAGCCGCGTACTGCTATAAATTGATTCTCTGAATTATCTTTACTAGAGCCAAGTAAAAACGCCGCCAGTCAAGCGCTTGACTGGCGGCGTTTTTTATTGAAAAGTGTTTGGGAAGAACTCAAGCGTTATCGTGTTAAATTCTCAATTCCCTGAGTAACCTTGGCCGATTCGATGCGATCGCCCTGCTGAATTTGATTAACGATATCCATTCCCTCTGTCACGTAGCCAAACACAGCATAGTCGCCATCTAAAAACGGTAGGTCGCTGAGCGTAAAATAAAATTGCGAGGAGGCTGAGTCCGGCGACTGTGAACGAGCCATCGCCACGGCTCCTTTTGTGTGCTTCAGCTTGGGTGTCTTGCCTGCTGCCTTAATGGTCTCGCTATAAACAGGCTGATCTTCACCCTCTGGCACAATCTCTAGCGGAATGGTGCGTTCCTGCTGAGTGGCTGGATCGATAAAGCCACCCGTGCCTAGCTGCTGTGCGGGAACGCTGGCATCTTTACTCTGAGGGTCTCCACCCTGCACAACAAAGGGCTGAGGCTGACGCACAACGCGATGGAAGCTGGTGCCGTCATAAACACCCTGATCGACGAGATCAACAAAATTCCCTGCCGTGATGGGGGCAGCATCACCATTAATGGTGACGGTGATGGGCTTGCCGTTTACCGTTATCTGGACCGTTGCTTCGCCTTTTAATTTGGGCTGTTGTGCGGTCGCCGCTGGCTCTGATTCGCTCAGCAGCGGCGTCTCTGCCTGTGCCTGCTTCACGCCCTCAGCGCCGCCTGAGGGACTCGTGGGCTGGGTGCTGCAGGCCATGAGCGTCATTGCTAAAGAAACGGCCAGGAGCTGCCGCCCTACGATTCCAATTGATGTTGCTAAATTCATTAAAACTAGAGACCTTCCATCGGGACTTCTAAAAAGCGAGCAATCTCAGCGGCTTGCCCTTCAATGACTGAGATCGGTAGGGGCTGTCCAATACGCGTTAGCGGAATATCTCCCCGGCCCTTCACCTTCACATAGAGCGTTCGCTTGGGGCTAAGGCCGCCTCGAATATTAATACGAATAGCCTGAACATCGCTCAGACGGGACGTGGCTTCTACGCGTCGGTTTTTGCCAGGGTATCCCCAGCGAAAGACGCGCACCATGCCGGTCTCTTTGTTGAATTCGTTGTAGCCAGAACCAATGTTAAGTGCGATCGCAACCCACAGGTAAGCGCTAATCAACAGAGCTGCTGCCCCATAAAAGCCAATAGCAATCCCCTGAGGAATAAAAATCAGCTCCACAGGATTACCCATTGGCAACAGATTTGTCTGCAGAAAGCTAGAGAGGCCCGCGAGCAAAAAGCCTGAACCCGCAATAGTTGTAACCGTCGCCCACCAATAATTGCTGAAGCGTCGCGAGCCTAGAACGTCGTAGCGCAAAACTGAATTGCCACCGGAGCTTTGAGTCGTCATATTTTCAGAATAAATGTGCTGCGAGCAAAATATTAAGACGGCCACCGCGTCCCTGTCGCTCATTAAAGCACAGAGTCTAGATCGTGAATCATGCTCCTGATCTCAGTACTCTGGCAGAGCTTTTTTGTAAAAGAATGTAACAATTCGACGGCCTTCATCCCGCCCGTAGCAGACCCAATTCCTGTGTAGCAGTCTCGTCATGAACAGTAGTTGATTCAACTTGAGTCGTTATACAGCTATGGATTTCCCTACCTGAGACAACCGTTAGAGAACTTGATATTTCGCAAGAATTCCGTTATCAAAAAGATTAAGCGATATTAATTGTGTTGCAGGATACGAATACTTGCTTGACCGCCCCGCTAATCCTACATTTTCATCTCCTAAGTGTTTTTACCTAGTATTTTCCTAGGGAAGCATCTTGATCAGGGCAAATGATTCTTTCGTGCCGCCCTGTTTTTATTGATTACAACTTTCCATCTGCATTCCTTGATCGGGTGCAACAGGACCGTTCTATATAACATCAGAATGTATGAAGAGAGGCAGGTTAGCGTTTTGGGGTGACTTCCATGTCAAACTAAGACAGTATTCCGATGTCTTCGCTGGTTTCGCAAGATAACCCGCAAGGTGTTTGTATCCTTGCAACCTTAGAGTTAGAGCAAGAGGGCTTATTCCCATGACCATAGCAGTCGGACGCGCCCAGGAGAGAGGATGGTTTGACGTCCTCGACGACTGGCTCAAGCGTGATCGGTTCGTCTTTATTGGTTGGTCCGGCGTTTTACTATTCCCCACCGCCTTTTTGGCACTGGGTGGATGGTTTACCGGCACAACCTTCGTTACATCTTGGTATTCCCACGGTCTTGCCAGTTCTTACCTAGAGGGCTGCAACTTTTTGACCGTTGCCATTTCCACACCTCCAGATAGCTTGGGGCACTCCCTCTTGCTACCTTGGGGACCCGAAGCACAGGGTAACCTGACCCGCTGGTTCCAGCTGGGCGGCCTGTGGACTTTTGTGGCACTGCACGGTGCCATTTCACTGGTGGGCTTCATGCTGCGTCAGTTTGAGATTGCGCGTCTTGTTGGCGTGCGTCCTTACAACGCCATCGCCTTCAGTGCACCCATTGCAGTTTTTGTCTCAGTCTTTTTGATGTACCCCTTGGGCCAGTCGAGCTGGTTCTTTGCACCGAGCTTTGGTGTGGCGGGTATTTTCAGATTCATTCTGTTTGTTCAAGGTTTCCACAACTTCACCCTCAACCCCTTTCACATGATGGGCGTTGCCGGTGTCTTGGGTGGCGCACTTCTGTGTGCGATTCACGGTGCCACGGTTGAGAACACCTTGTTTGAAGACGGTTCAGAGTCGAGCACCTTTGGTGCCTTCAACCCGACTCAAGCAGAAGAGACCTATTCAATGGTCACAGCGAACCGATTCTGGTCACAGATTTTCGGTATTGCTTTCTCCAACAAGCGCTGGCTGCACTTCTTCATGCTGTTTGTGCCTGTTACAGGCCTGTGGATGGCATCGATTGGAATTGTAGGTATTGCTTTGAACCTGCGTAGCTACGACTTCATCTCTCAGGAAGTCAGAGCGGCAGAAGACCCTGAGTTTGAGACGTTCTACACCAAGAACATTCTGCTCAACGAAGGTCTGCGTGCCTGGATGGCACCGCAAGACCAGCCCCATGAAAACTTCATCTTCCCAGAGGAGGTACTACCGCGTGGTAACGCTCTCTAATCAAACCGCTGGCTATGACCGGCCATCGACAGGTTTTGCCTGGTGGGCGGGTAACGCTCGCCTGATCGCAGTATCGGGTCGTCTACTTGGCGCTCATGTTGCCCACGCTGGCCTAATCGTTTTTTGGGCAGGTGGTATGACGCTGTTTGAGACAGCTCATCTGATCCCTGAGAAGCCCATGTATGAACAGGGCTGTATCCTTCTTCCTCACCTCGCCTCTCTTGGCTTGGGCGTGGGTGCAGGCGGAGAAATTATCAATACATTTCCATTCTTTGCCGTTGGCGCAATTCACCTGATTGCTTCCTTCGTTTTAGGTTTGGGTGGAACATTCCACGCTATTCGTGGTCCTGAACAGCTTGATTATTCCAACTTCTTTGGTTACGACTGGGAAGACAAGGACAAGATGACAACCATTCTCGGGTATCACCTTGTGATTCTCGGAATTGGTGCACTTTTGCTCGTGGCGAAAGCCATGTTCTTTGGCGGTCTCTACGATACTTGGGCTCCAGGTGGTGGCCAGGTCCGTGTTGTGACCAGTCCAACCTGGAGCTTTGGTGTTTTCTTGGACTACATCACGCGCTCTCCCTTTGGTGAGTCAGGCTGGATTGTTAGCGTCAACAACTTAGAAGATATTGTTGGTGGCCATATCTGGGTAGGCGTTCACTGCATCTTTGGTGGCGTCTGGCACATTTTGACCAAGCCTTGGGCTTGGGTTAAGAAAGCCTTTGTCTGGTCTGGCGAAGCATACTTGTCCTATAGCTTGGGCGCCCTGTGTGTCTTCGGTTTTATCGCCGCCTTCATGGTCTGGTTCAACAACACTGTTTATCCTAGTGAATTCTATGGTCCTACTGGTCCAGAAGCATCTCAGGCTCAGGCCTTGACTTTCTTGATCCGTGACCAAAGATTGGGTGCTAACGTAGCGTCTGCTCAAGGCCCCACTGGTTTGGGTAAATATCTCATGCGCTCCCCCACCGGTGAGATCATCTTTGGTGGTGAGACCATGCGTTTCTGGGAATTCCGCGGTCCTTGGCTAGAGCCACTTCGTGGTCCTAACGGTCTAGATCTCAATAAGCTCAGAAGTGATATTCAGCCTTGGCAAGCTCGCCGTGCGGCTGAATACATGACCCACGCTCCTTTGGGTTCTTTGAACTCTGTCGGTGGTGTAGCAACTGAAATTAACTCAGTGAACTACGTCTCTCCTCGAGCTTGGCTAGCGACATCTCACTTTGCTTTAGCCTTCTTCTTCTTCATCGGTCACCTCTGGCATGCAGGTCGTGCTCGGGCCGCCGCAGCTGGATTTGAAAAAGGTATTGAGCGTAGGACAGAGCCTGCTTTGTCTATGGCTGAGTACGAATAAAGTTGGCAAAAATGTAGGCTGATTTCAGCTTGGTTTTGCTTTTAGCTCCTGCTTCTGTTTGAGGCAGGAGCTTTTATATTCGCTTTACAATAAAGGCTGAGATCCTTACGAGGCCCGTACCGAAATGCGAGAGTCTGACTTCACAGATATGCTCCGCTGGACCGCAACTGCTGAGGCTAAGCTGAGAAATATTCCTTACTTCGCGCGAACGCAGGCGAGATACCGCATTGAGGCACTCGCTCGTGAAGCAGAACTTGAGGTTGTTACCAGTGAGCTGGTTGAGCAAGCGCGCTTAGAATTTGGTCAATGAAGGCTAGAAAATTAGGAGCTGGCTGCGTTGAATTAAAGGTTTTCACTTGGCCCTGAAGCAGTAATGTTAAGATTGTAAAAGTATTGCTGCGTTGTCTGGGCTGACATTAAAGCTTTTGCTATGGCGATGAACGTCATTTGCTTAGCCCTGTATTGGCGGCCCTCCTGACTAAAATTCTTGTTAACTAAACCATGCTGAAAACCATTCTGGGCGATCCCAACAAACGTAAGCTCAAGAAATACCAACCTGATATCGTTGAAATCAATTTGTTGGAGGAGGAGATTCAGCCCCTTTCAGATCAGGACTTACAGGGCAAAACAGCCGAGTTTAAGCAACGAATTGAGAAGGGAGAATCTCTAGACTCACTACTGCCGGAGACATTCGCTGTTGTTAGAGAAGCATCTGTGAGGGTCTTGGGGCTCCGACATTTTGACGTGCAGCTGCTGGGCGGCATGATTTTGCACGATGGCCAAATTGCTGAGATGAAAACGGGTGAGGGTAAAACGCTTGTTTCAACTCTGCCTTCTTATTTGAATGCGCTTGCTGGCAAAGGGGTTCACGCGGTTACCGTCAACGACTACCTTGCTCGCCGTGATGCAGAATGGATGGGGCAAATTCATCGCTTCTTGAATCTCAGCGTGGGCCTGATTCAGCAATCAATGCAGCCCCATGAGCGGCAAAAGAACTATGCCTGTGACATTACCTATGCCACCAATAGTGAGCTGGGATTTGACTATCTGCGCGACAATATGGCCACCTCAATGGCGGAGGTGGTACAGCGTCCCTTTAACTACTGCGTGATTGACGAGGTGGACTCTGTTCTGATCGATGAGGCTCGCACTCCGCTAATTATCTCAGGCCAAGTGGAACGCCCCACAGAGAAATATATGGATGCGGCGAGAGTCGCGTTTGCGCTACAGAGCGAAGATCATTACGAAGTGGATGAAAAGGCTAGAAATGTTGTTCTTGCAGATGAGGGATTCATTGAAGCTGAAAAGCTGCTTAAGGTAGACGATCTGTTTGACCCTAATGATCCCTGGGCTCATTACGTCTTCAATGCAATCAAGGCAAAAGAGCTATTTGTTAAAGATGTTAACTACATCATCCGCAATGACGAAATTGTCATCGTTGATGAATTTACGGGGCGGGTGATGCCCGGGCGACGCTGGAGTGATGGCCTGCATCAAGCGATTGAAGCCAAGGAAAAAGTGGAAATTCAGAATGAAACACAGACCTTAGCCACGATTACTTATCAGAATATGTTCTTGCTCTACCCCAAGCTGGCTGGGATGACGGGAACGGCAAAGACAGAGGAAGCTGAATTAGAGAAAATCTACAAGCTAGAAGTCACGATTATTCCGACCAATCGCAAGAATCAGCGACAGGATATTGCCGATGTGGTCTATAAAACTGAGCCAGCCAAGTGGCAGGCGATCGCATCTGAGTGCGCTCAGATGCACGAAGATGGTCGTCCTGTGCTTGTCGGTACCACTAGTGTTGAGAAATCTGAGGTACTTTCGAAGCTTCTGCTAGAAAAAAATATTCCGCACAATCTACTCAACGCAAAACCTGAAAATGTAGAAAGAGAGTCAGAAATCGTTGCGCAAGCAGGCCGTGGTGGGGCGGTGACTATTGCCACAAATATGGCAGGTCGTGGAACTGATATTATTCTGGGCGGAAATGTCGACTATATGGCCCGCTTGAAAGTGCGCGAGTATTTCATGCCGCGTATTGTGCAGCCTGAAGATAGTAACCCGATGTCGATGATGCAGGCAGGTGTTCCTGATGCGCAAACGGGGCAAGGCTTTGGAGACGGTGAAGCACAGCAGACGGGAACAGCCCGAAAGACATGGAAGGTTGCGCCAGAAATTTATCCGACAGAGCTATCTGGAAAGACAGAAGAGCTGTTGAAAAGTACGGTGGCCTTTGCTGTGAAGCAGCTTGGGGAACGAAGTATTTCAGAGCTGCAGGCTGAGGAGATGCTAGCTGTAGCCTCTGAGAAAGCGCCGACAGATGACCCTGTGACTCAAAAGCTTCGGGAGGTCTACAACCAGGTTAAAGGTGAGTATGAAATCCTGACCAGCGCGGAGCATGACCGAGTCGTAGAGCGAGGTGGTCTGCACGTTATCGGCACCGAGCGTCACGAATCTCGCCGCATTGATAATCAACTGCGGGGACGGGCAGGACGTCAAGGTGATCCAGGTTCAACGCGGTTTTTCCTGAGTCTCGAAGACAATTTGCTAAGGATTTTTGGTGGCGACCGTGTTGCCGGCCTCATGGATGCTTTCCGTGTTGAGGAGGATATGCCCATTGAATCCCGAATTCTCACCGGCAGCTTAGAGAATGCGCAAAAGAAGGTTGAGACTTACTATTACGACATTCGTAAGCAGGTATTTGAGTATGACGAGGTGATGAACAATCAGCGCCGCGCTATCTATGCTGAACGTCTGAGGGTTCTGAAGGGCGAGGATCTCAAAGAGAAGGTTATTGAGTACGCTGAGCGAACAATGGATGACATTGTTGGGGCCTATGTCAACCCAGAACTACCGCCAGAAGAGTGGAATCTTGGCAGCATGGTGGAGAAGATTAAGGAGTTCGTCTACCTCCTGCAGGATCTTGAACCCAGCCATTTTGAGAATCTATCGATGCCGGAGATGCAGATGTTCCTTCGTGAGCAGGTCCGGATTGCCTACGACAAGAAAGAGGCCGAGGTGGATCAGCTTCAGCCAGAACTCATGCGTCAGGCAGAACGATTCTTTATTCTGCAGCAAATTGATACTCTCTGGCGCGAGCACCTCCAGCAAATGGATGCTCTGCGTGAGGCGGTAGGGCTGCGGGGCTACGGCCAGCAAGATCCGCTTGTGGAGTATAAGAGCGAAGGTTATGAGCTGTTCTTAGAAATGATGATTGCGATTCGTCGTAATGTTGTCTATTCGCTGTTCCAGTTTCAGCCGCAACTGGAGGCACAGGCACAGCAGGCGGTAGCGAACGCAGCAGCAGCCTCTAGCGACGATGATTCTGATGTTATTGAGGCTAGCTTTACAGATGGCTAGCCGCCGTCTGAAGAAGTGCTGAGTTGGCTGCTTCTCTGCGAAGTTAGGCAGCCATCGCTAGTGGTCTATTATCTCTGCTTCTCAGTGAAGTGACGACAGACGGTTCAGTAAAAGCTGAGTCGTTATCGATGCATTTACTTCTCGGCTGCCTGGAGATTTTCTGTGGCTATTTTGCGAATTGTCTGCTTCAGCTTTTCTGAAGGGGCACGCTCTTCAGCTTCTGCGAACAGCGACTTTGCCGTTTCAATTTCCCCTTTTTTTAGATAAATCTCAGCCTTACCTGTCAGGGCTAAGATATTGCTTTCATCCTGGAGCAAAATCTGGTCATAGATATTCTCTTCTTTCTGTAACTGTCCTGTTACTAAATAAAGTCGACCTAATTCAGTTAGCAAGTTGAGATTTTCAGGCTGTTCTTGAGCGAGATTCTCGAGCAGGGGGATGGCTTGACCGTACTGTTCTAGTTTTGTATATTCTGCCGCGAGCTGTCTGGTGGCCTCCACATTGTCGGGATCACGCTTCAGTGTAATTTGATGCCTACGAATCGATGGGTTGGAGGAAAGTGATGGGTCTGTGGAAGGCAATAGAGCGCGAAGACCTACAAATAGCCCAGTTAACACTCCCAAAATACCAACCCCCGCTAGGAGACGAAGCCAAACAGGACTGCCGCTCTTCGTCGAGGTTGTCTTGGAGGAGGGGGCTACCGAATTTGACAAAACACTATCTAGACTTTTATCTAGGGTTTGAAGGGGTCGACTAGAGGCTCTGGCTTCTGTAACTAACCATAACAGCGGCGCTTCAATCCCGTGGGCTTCAAGGACGGTAGGCGTTTTAAAGGCAGAGATCGGAATGGCTGAGTAGAAGCAGCGATAGTTGGCGTTGACGGCTTTCAAGGAACGAATTAAGGGATGCAGCTTTTCTTCTAGCTTCAGCAGGCCTGAGGGACCCGCACCAATAAGATCACACTTTGTCAAAACCAGGGCAATAGAGTAGTGGAGTTGATATCGGTGGGCTAGAGATGCGATCGCTTCAGCTCGCTTGGTTAACATCTCTAAATGAGCGAGGTACTGCGGATTATGAATCAACTCGTAGGCATCCAGAAATAAGCAGCAGCCATGGGATTTTTGCAAGACCGCTTGAAACTCTGCATCAAAGGATTGACAAGACTCTCCAGGTACATCTGACCAGTGAAACTGGCACAGCACTTTGGCTCCCTGCCAACTGTGGCGTTTGACATCAAATCTAAAGTCGGTGATTTGAAGTGTTGGAGGTGGATATTGACCTGTTTTAGCGACTAGCGCTAACAGCGATTCAAGATTCTTTCGATCTTTACCATTTTGGCAATCAAAATATATATCCTGTTTCTGTGCATCTGCTGACTTCGGACGCAGTGCAGCGTAGTTGGCCAGCAAGAAAATTGTTTTGCCAACACCCCGATCGCCAATGCTAAGAAAATTAAGAGATTGAATCGCAGTTTTAGACATCTATAACCTACCTCTAAATTTGTTATGCCATAGGTTTGTTTTATAGGAAAGATAAAGCTACAGGAAAATTTTTTCTTCTATCTTTAAATATATTGAAGTGATCCTAGAACTTTAAAAGTAAGCGAAGTTAAGGTTCTCGTTGGATGGGATTTCCACGATACATGACAGGCTTGCTTTTTGTTGATTTGGAGTTGCTGCTCACTTGAGATAGATTCTTTATGTTTGTCTCATCTTCTGAAGAATGTGTGTCAGATTGATGAGTCAGTAAAATAGCCCTAATCTTTTGTATGACACGGTTGACTTCCCCATCCAGTAGCCCCATCAGTACCTTATTAGCTTGAATGAGTAAAAAACAATCAGGCGTACAGGAAGCCAAAATCATATATCCTTCTGTTCCTTGGATGCAAATTTTTTCGATTTTTTCCCACTGTAACTCTGTACTCGTACTCTGCGCTAAATAAATCATAGTTCCCGCGATGATTAGAGCACTATCTTTATCTATATTCATTGCAGGAGTAAGTAGCTGGCCTTCTGCAGAAACCAAAAAAGCTGATTGAATTTCGAGCGGTTTCTGAATTAGATTCTGTAAAATAAGCTCGATTAGTTCTGATGTATTTATCGCAGGTTTTTCATCTGCTTTTGATTCTTCCTCTCTTAGGAGATCTCTATCTCCATCGTCCACCTCCCTATCTAAATGCTCATCTATTAAGATGATGGCTTGCGAAGATTCTCGCTTAGAGAAATTAAAGAAATTGAGTTCTTTCTCCATGCCCAGATCTACATGCAGGGTATCGCAAAAATCAGATGAAAGATGTAACCCTTCTCGAGCTGCATCGTAAGTGTTAACGTCTTCAATGCTGACTAGATTTGGATATTGGTCGGGGGCGCTGCTGTAGTTCCAAAAACCAATGGGTCCTTTTTGTATACAGGTTAGGACTTGCTGTAAATAGCTGGTATTCAAGGTATTTTCTAGATAATATCCTAGGAAATATGGAATGTGGCGATTGTGCTCATCAATACTGTCACTATAAAGCCAGCCAAAGATGCAGCTCTCTAAGTTTGGCTGATAAAGATAAACTGCCTGCTCTCCAGAACTTGGAGGATTATAGGAGTTCCAGTTTTTATAAACAACTTGATGTAGAAAGGCGTCTTGAATGTCTAGCGGTATCTGGTTGCTACAGACTCTTTTTAAGCCCGCGCCAGGAAAACTAGTATAGATTAGCTGTCCTAGGTCTGTGAGCATTCGACATTTCCTTAATCAAGTAAATCTTGAGCTATGTTCCAAGTCCTGATTGTGATAAAGCAGAGTACAAGAACTCAGTAGACTTCGTGAAGTCTTTTAATAAACAAGTAATACCTAGAGAATAAAAAAAGAGTCCCTCAGCAAGTGAGGATGTTCTTTCGCGGATGAAAGCCTTGTTGTTGTCTAGCTGGTGATATCTTTTACGTTACCTGCTGAGCTAAACTCCTTTGCCTACCGTGCTGTGAAGATGTTGGGTTTATTTAGTTTCTATAAATAGTGAATGACTACTTCACATTAATGTTCCATGCTTTGTTTGAGAGTAATTGTTAAGATTAACGACCCCTACGCAGCCTGCTTTTACAGGCTCTAAGTTAGAACTCATATCATATGCCTTTAATTGTGCTGAGCGCAATAAAACTTGATAGTGCCGATGGTTTGGCGATGGTTGTCGCGATGAGATTCGGTGCGAATGCCTGGTTCTCCAATGGCTAAGTCATTCCTTGGCTGTCCCTGAGGACAGTGGAATTACTGTCGGTCGCCTTATTAACATCCGTGGGTCAATGAGGTTTGTAGTACCGATCATGTGAAGCGGATTTACTATGCGGGTCTACCCGAACTGAACCCCAGCAGAATTATCCCTCAAGGGCCAGCCGTCACTTTTGCGTCGCCCCTTTCATCAATAGCAGCCGATAGGGGCATCAGCGGACTTCTCTGATCCAACCAATATGTAAACAGGCCATGCGAAAGCGTGACAACGAATCGACAAAAGACCGCAATTTTGTGCAAGACCCAACTATCTGAAGTCTGTAGGGTGTGCAGATAAAGCACGCGATCGCTAACGTGAATAGGGCACCCACCGCAATCCAGGCAAATCAATTTAAGGTTGAAGTCAATCTGTGAAAGCAACTCGCCTCTTCAACATTCTGCTCACGGCACTGGCTCCTATCTCATGGGGGACAACCTATGTGGTGGCGACTGAGTTTTTGCCATTAGGTCATCCGTTGTTGGTGGCCGCGATGCGATCGCTTCCCATAGGACTGCTGCTAATCATAGGGCTGCGGAAGCTTCCCCAAGGCATCTGGTGGTGGCGGATGCTGGTTTTAGGGGGTCTCAATATTGGCGTTTTTCAGGCATTGTTGTTCATTGCAGCCTATCGCCTTCCAGGGGGCGTTGCCGCCACAGCCGGAGCGATTCAGCCTTTATTGGTCGGGCTATTTGCCTGGATGATTCTGAGTGAGCAGCCCTCTAGGCGTTCTATTCTTGCAGCAGTAGCGGGCTTTATCGGTGTGGGTCTGTTAGTGCTTGGCCCCAGCGCACGTCTAGATAGCATAGGCATCATTGCAGCCCTGGCCAGTGCGGGCGCTATGGGGCTAGGGACCGTACTGGTGAAGCGCTGGAAGCCTCCTGTTTCTCTGATTGTGTTCACGGCATGGCAGCTAACGGTGGGGGGACTGATGCTATTGCCGGTGGCCTTGGTCACAGAGGGACCGTTTGAGCAGATCACCCGCGCTAATCTATGGGGATTTGCCTATTTGGGTCTAGTGGGCACAGGGTTAGCCTACGCACTTTGGTTCCGAGGAATCGCAAAGTTGAATCCCACTGCGGCCTCCTATCTGGGACTGCTCAGCCCCTTAGTGGCCTCTCTGATTGGATATTTCTTTTTACAAGAGACGTTCACCGCAATTCAACTGATCGGGGCTGGGGTTGTGCTGGGCAGTATCTTGATCGGCTCACAGACTCATTCAACACCCAAGAATCATCAGCGAATCGTGATTATCGGTGCAGGGTTTGCAGGCATCCGAGCGGCCCAAAAGCTCTCTCAAACCGGAGCTGAGATTGTAATCATAGATCGCAACAACTACCACACCTTCATTCCGCTGCTCTATCAGGTTGCCACCGGCTTCATTGCGCCCAGCGTGATTGCCTATCCGATTCGCAACTGGATCCGGCGCATTCCTCATAGTCGCTTTTGGCTCGGGGCGGTAAAGCAGCTCGATTTAGACAGGCAGCAGGTGATCACCGATACTGGCGATCTGGAGTATGACTATCTAATTTTGGCAACGGGGAGCCAAACACGTTTTCTGGGAGTGCCCGGAGCACCGGAGCATACGTTTGCCTTGCGGACCCTGGAGGATGCGATCGCACTTCGTCACCAAATTCTCTGGAGTTTGGAACAGGCTGACCAAACAAATGAATCTCAGTACCTAACGTTTGTGATCGTCGGAGGTGGTCCCACTGGAATCGAGTTAGCAGGCGCACTTAAAGAGCTATTGGCGGGGCCCTTTCGTCGAGACTATCCCAACCTTGATTTGTCAAAAGCACGAATTCTCTTAATTCAGTCTGGCGAGACTCTATTACCCGGATTGCCCAGATCACTGGGGCGCTACACCCTCCGACAGCTTCAGCGACGTGGGATAGAGGTTCGTTTATCCACAAAAGTAACGGCGGTCTCGCCCCAAGGTACAGCTCTCTCCGATAACAGACACATTGCGGCTGCCACAGTCATTTGGACTGCAGGGGTTTTGGCAGATAAACCCAGCCTGTCGCACCCTGAAGACTGGGATGGCGTAATTGGCACCGCTCGTCAGCAAAAAGTTGTCGTGGAGCCAACCCTGCAGCTTGCTCACTATCCAACGGTGTATATGGCTGGAGATGTTGCCCACGTTGAACAGGGGGATGAAGTTCTGATCGGCGTGGCCCCCGAAGCACTCCAGCAGGGGGGCGCAGTGGCTAAAAATATCCAGCGGCAGATGCAGGGATGCGACCCTCAGCCCTTTTCATACTTCGATAAAGGACGCGCCGCGATTATTGCCCGTCATGCGGGTGTGGCTTATTTGCTCAGCAAAATCAAGGTGACCGGACCGCTGGGATGGTTAACTTGGCTCGTCATTCACCTCTACTACTTACCCGGCATCGGCAATCGCTTCGCCCTGCTGAGTAGCTGGCTGCGGGACTATATTTTGCGAGATCGCAACCATCGACAGATCTTCCGCGCCAATCCACGCACAAAAATCCTTCAATCCCACTTAGGAGAAGACTCATGACATACTTACCCCTAGCTGCTCGCGTCTGCTTATCACTCATTTTTATCAAAGCAGCTAAAGGTCAGAACGTCACTTGGGCCTGGGGAAACAGACAAGCGGAGGGTAAGGTTCAAGAGATCCATCACTCTTCGATCACACGTAAGATCAAAGGTAATGAAGTGACTCGCAACGGTTCCGAGAATAATCCGGCTCTCGTTAATTGAGCAAGAAGACGGTACTGAGGTTTTGAAACTTCAAAGTGAGCTCAGTCATTGACGTCCTGATCTGTTTCTGCTGCGGCGTTTACCCAGCCTAACGATTGTTTCAAACGATAAGAGTTCAACAGCTTTTTAGTTTTTGCCTAGTGACGGCAGGCTCGCCGTTGTTGGACTCTTGTGCTTTTCTCCTCATAATTTGGGCCATAGTGACATTACGTCTGGCCCCACTGAGTCGTTGTCTAGGGTACGGCACAGGTCGTATTTTCGGTTTAAGCTCAATATCATTGCCCTACGAGGAATCATCATGGTTGCAAGCACTCACAAAACGACGAAGCATCGCTTTTATCCCAGCCGTATTGATTTACCGATGGGTACCCGTGAGCAGGTTGTGGATACGCTGAGTTTGACCCTTGCCACCAGCTTGGATCTCAAAACTCAGATCAAGCAGGCCCACTGGAACGTAAAGGGGATGGATTTCTACCAGCTTCACAACCTATTCGATGAACTTGCGGGCGAAATCGAAGGCTATGTCGATATGGTTGCTGAGCGAATCACAGCACTAGGATCCGTCGCACGAGGGACGGCCCGAGTGGCGGCAGCGGAATCACTGCTGTCAGAATATCCAATGAATGCGGTGGCAGGGTCTGAGCATGTGCAAGCGCTGGCAGATGCCTATGCTACCTATGCCCGTCATGTGAGAGATGCGATCTCATCTACAGAAGAGGCAGGCGATTCAGACACAGCAGATCTGTACACCGAAATCTCGCGCACTGCGGACATGCGTTTGTGGTTCCTGGAGGCCCATCTGATCGACAAAGAAACTCGGCTATAGGACAAGCTACTTTATCCGACGACCCTTGCCTTTCAAGATCACGCGAGATGCAGCAAGAGGAAAGGAGGGCTGCCTTGCTTGAGGACGAGACCGCCGCGGCAGATCATCATGCAGCATTAGATACACACAGGGAATAATAAACAGCGTCAGCAACGTCGCCAGCGAAAGACCAGCAAACACCACAATGCCCAACGGCTGCAGGAATTCCGACCCTTGACCAATGCCCAGCGCCAGCGGAAACATCCCCAACACCGTGGTCATTGTGGTCATCAAAATAGGCTTAAGTCGCTGGGGAGCCGCCTGCAGAATAGCCGCTTGGCGATCTTGATTCGATTGGACATAGATTTGATTCGCCAGCTCCACCATAATGATGGCGTTATTCACCACAATCCCCACCAGTAGGACCACGCCCACAATCACCGTGGCTCCCATCGAGGTTTGGCTAACGTAAAGGCCAAAGATTCCTCCCGTGAGCGCCAGCGGAATTGTGAACAGAATTACCAGAGGATCAATCAGCGAGTTGTACTGCACGGCCATGACGACGAACACCAAAAACACCGCCAGCCCTCCCAAAAGCTGGAGCGATTGCTGTAGTTCTTGATTGCTCTGGGCAATGGTGCTTGGCAACCGCGCCACACCAGCGGGGAGATCTAGACCGGCAAAAGCCGTCTCGACTTCCTTGATGGCATCACTCAGACGCGCCCCATCTTCTAAGTTACCCGCAATCAGGTAAACGGGCCGCTGGTTAATGCGCTTAATCTCAACGGGAGCTTGACCGGGTTCAATTCTGGCAACATCCGCTAGGCGAATTTGCTGGTTCCCGGTGGCAAACAGCGGCAGTTGCGCGAGCTGCTCCTCTGTTCGAATAGAGGCCGGATCAAGCTGGACGCGAATGTCGACGAGGCGGTTGTCGCGCTGAAGCTGCGTCGGCACTAGTCCATCCACAGCAGTGTGAACAGTGTCACCAATCTGCTGTGCCGAGAGTCCTAACGCTGCGACGCGTTCCCAGTCGGGGTATATTTGCAGCTCAGACTGCCGAGGATCGTTGTCGGGCTGAAATTGGGCTGCGGAGACTTGTTCATCCAGCAATCCGATCACCATCAACCCCGCCTGATTTAAGGTGCGAGAATCGCTGCCCTGCAGTAGGATATCGAGATCGGCACCGCGAATGGGGGAGTTGCTGGTAATCAAACCGCGCACCCGTCCAGGCCGAATACCAATGCGAATATCAACAAGGTTGAGTTTTTCAACGGCTTGCCCCACCCGCTCAGCAAAGGCTTCAACATCGGTATTCGGCTTCAGGGTAATGGTGCCGTTGGCCCGCTGAGGATTTTCAGAGACATTCGTTCCAAACAAAAAACCACCCGCCGTGATGAAGGCATAGTCGGTCTCGGGCTGCTCCGCCAAGATTTCTTCGACGCGGGCGGTGACGATGCGGTTCTGCTCTAGGGTGGTGCCAGGAGGAAATCGAGCAGAGAAAGAGGCTTGCCCCGTGTTGATGGGGGGCAAAATTTCTTGCGGGATTTGATCGAACATCAACAGACTGCTGCCGCCTAGGATCAGGGTTGCGATCGCAACCACGCCCCATCGCCACCGCAAAACTCGCGCCAAGCTTCCCTGATAGCTACGGGTCGCTCGCTCAAACTGCTCTCGAAAGGTCACTAAAAACCAGGATTGCCCCACCCGACTCGACCAGCGAATCGTGAGCAAGCGAGAGGCCATCATCGGCACAACCGTGAGGGCAATCAAAATCGAGGTGGCAATGGCGAAGCTGATCGTGAGCAGCAGCTCATTAAACAGCAGAGCAATGAAGCCACCAATGAGCAAAAACGGCAGAACTGCAACTAAATTCGTACTGGTGGAGGCCACCAAGGCTGACTCTACCTGACGACTGCTCTGCTCTGCCTGTCTCAGCAGTGCCTGGGAACCGGCATGCCTGGACGAACGCGTCCCCTGAACGATGGTCTCCAGCATGACAATGGAGTTGTCTACGACAATGCCGACCCCAAGCGCCAAGCCCCCTAGACTAAAGACATTCAGCGACAGGCCAAAGAGCCGCATGAGAATAATCGCCCCCAGGGTTGCCAAGGGGATCGCCAGCACAATAATCAGGGTCTGTCGCAGGGAACCCAAGAACAGTAGAACAGCCAGCGTGGCTAGCACCATGCCGCTCAGACCTGCGATCGCAACGTTGCGAATCGCGTTACGAATAAACACCGCCTCATCCAGCGTCGGAATAATCACCATGCCGCTAGGAATGCTGCCCTGCTGGCGCAGATAATCAAGCTGGGCCTTAACGCCATCCACCACCTCTACGGTATTGGCGTCGGGCTGCTTTTGCAGGCTCACCTTGACCGCAGGCGTCTGGTTGAGGTTAACGAAGACCCGCTGTTCAGCAGCGCCATCAATGACGTCTGCCACATCTCGTAAATAGATTTGCTGTCCGGCTGTCGCCGCTCCGTCAGATTCATCATTCGAGCCGGTTCCCGCTGCCCCATTTAAAATCAAGTTTTCAATCTCAGGTACAGACTTAAACTGGCCCACCGTTCGCGTTAGAGGCTCGGCCAGGTTCCCCTGCAAACGGCCCCCCGAGGTATCTTGATTACGCTGGCGAAGGACATCGAGCACCGAGGTCAGCCCCACCCCAACCGCCTGTAATCGGTTGAGATCGACATTGATCCGCACCTCTTCAGGAGCTGCACCCGAGACCTCCACCGAAGACACGCCGGGGACAATCCCCAGCTCCCGTACCAGAGTTTCTTCCGCGAAGACGCGCAGTTGTGACTTCGTTAATCCAGGCGAGGTTAAGGCCAGCTCATAGACCGGAAGCTGTGAGGGATCAAACTTAAAGAGGCGGGGCTGCTCAATCGTATCGGGCAAACCGCCACGGGCGCGATTGAGGGTGGCCGTCGCGTCATTAAGCGCCTGATCAATATCGCCACCGGGCTGAAAAAACAGATCAAGACTGATCCGCCCTTCCCGCGTTTGCGAGTACACCTGCACCACGCCTTCCGTGGCCGCAAGGGCTTCTTCTAAAGGCTCCGTCACCTCGTCCACCGCCACCTCGGGTGAAACACCGGGGGCATCGATGCGAACCCCAATGCGGGGATAGGTAATCGCAGGCAGCAGATCCACCTGCAGGGTCGAAAGGAAGAAGACCCCCAAAACCACAACGGCCAACGTCAGCATTGAGATACCGATGTGTCGTCGAATAGAAAGAGTGCTGAGGCTAAAGGAGCGCTCCACTAGCGGTTCTCCGGTGATTCTGAAATGGCGCTGAGGCTCACGGCAGTCTGATCCTTGAGCGGCTCACTGCTGCGGCTCACGAAGGACTCCCCCGGACTCAATCCCTGAATGATCTCAACTTGACCATTCCGACGCTCCCCCAAAACCACAGAGCGAGAAGCAACGCGAGGCTCGGGACTCTCTGTCTCCAGCACAAATAGAGTGGCTTGGTTCTCGATTGAATCAGGCTTTTGAGCAGCGGAATCCGCATGGGAATTTGATCCGGGCGAAGCCTGGGGTGCTTTCCCCGTGGATGGCCGCCTGCGGCCCCCATTCGTTTGCAGCGCTGTCTCAGGAATCCACACCCGCTGCTGTTGGGGTTGAACAAAGCTCACCCGCGCCAATAGACCGCTGCCGATCTTACCGTTATTGGCCATTACAATTTCCACCGGCAGCAGACGAGCGGAGTTAGCAAGGGGTGAAATTCGGGTGATTTTACCGCTGAAGTTACGCTGCGGAAAGGCATCCAAGGTAATTTGAGTCTGTTGACCAACGCGCAACTGAGACAGCAAGCGTTCTGAAACTTGGACAATGACTTTGACCTGCTTAAAGTCACCCAGACGGAGAACTTCATCCCCAGCCTGCAGCAAATTTCCTTCTTCAGCCAGACGCTCCATCACAATTCCCGTTAGGGGAGCCGTCAGCACAGCGTTGGTGCGCTGTTTTTGAGCTTGGTTGAGAACGGATTGCTGAGCCAGTACGCGCATTTGAGCCGCATCAACGGTGCCTTGCTCCATGGCCACTTGGGATTCTGCCGCCTGTAGCACCTGGGCCGCTGTTTTGACGGCTGTTTGAGCCTGAGTGATCTCTTGAATACCGCTGGCCTGGATATTGACCAAGTTCTGTTGAGCCTGCTGGGCTTGGGTGCGGGCTTGTTCTGCCCGTTGCTCGGAGATAGCACCGTCTTTAGCAAGCTGAGTCAGGCGAACGGCGTCTGATTGCGTTTGCCGCACCTGGAGGCGGGCCTCTTCAGTACGCGCCCGCACAGCATTCTGAAGCTGCAGGATGTTTCCTTTTGCCTGCACCAAGCCCAAACGAGCCTGTTCAACTTGGGTACTGACAGCTCCCACCTGGCTGCGGGCACTGGCAACCTCTGCCACCTGGGCTTCACGCTGGGCACGGGCTTCGTTCACAGATCCGGTGAGCACGTCGTCATCCTGCTGTCCCAGAACCTGGCCCTGCTGGATGCGATCGCCCACTTTCACGCTCAGCCGCTGCAGCTGGCCTTGGATTTGCGATCGCAACAAGACTTCCCGAATCGGTGCCGTCGTTCCGGTATAGATAGCAGACTGGGTTTTATTGGGAGTTGCGATCGCAACATCCACGGCAATCACATCAGACGTTGGGGGCGCATTAGCCTCATCAGAAGCACTGACCGTACCACAGGCCGTGGTTAGGATCACCAGCCCCACCGTCAACAAGCGCAACCTCAGCGCCAAGAGATTAAAGAACATCCTCTAATCATTCTGCCTACAGCAATTTCCAAAAGATTAGTCTCTAATAACGACCAGAGACTTAGCCTCACCCAATTTTCCGTAACCATGGCTCAAAGCCATTCAGTTACACAAGCCAGTACCGATCCTATTTTGATCCTCTTTGAGCTTCTAGGATCTTTACTCCCACCCCATGTAGTACTTTAGATCGATTTAATGAGAACGAACCTGAGGCCACGTTAAGAAAAGACCCGCGAAATCGGTAGAGGCACTCTAAACGAACCGACAGTTCGCCCCTAATAATGGATCTCTGCTCCTTTTCACTGATAGCAGAAGCCCTCATTATTGGCATACTGGACTTGATGAGAGCAGCTCTTGCAGGGGGTTAAACAATGAGTGTCGTTTGGATTGTGGGTGCCGCCATCTTATTCATGATCTTTATCTGGTGGATCCTCCAGCCGAAACAAGGCCAAAGGGCCGCGAATGCGCCTCACGTTCAACAAAAATGTCAGCCGCCCCTGTCCCCTAACGCTGGCAATCCGTCACATCCATCCTGGCCCTCTCTCAATGCAGAAGCTCAAGATCTGCTGATCAAAGGTCACAAAATTCTGGCAATCAAACTGATCCGCGAGCAGACAGGCTGGAGCCTCAAGCAAGCGAAGCAATATGCAGAGGACCTGACGCATCCAGTGAGCGAGTTAGACACTGTTAGCCAAACATCAACGTCTCCAATGCCTCTAGCCCAAAATCTCTCGGTAGACAGAGACGCAGAAGTGCGACAGTTAGTCCTAAATGGTCAGAAGATTGTAGCCATCAAGCGCGTTCGAGAACAAACCGGCTGGGGGCTTCGAGAATCGAAAGACTATGTTGAGACATTACTGTTAACAGAAGAAAAACCCTAGGCCCAGAGCGCATAAAGGGCAAGAGCGTGTATTAGTAAGGCTCGTTACTGTCGTCGCCCCAGCCTCAGATCTTTAAGACATCGGCGCACTTTGCTTAGATAAATTGGCACCATTCTGCAGTAGGTCAGTCAAATGATCGGCCAAGATCGGACGGCTAAAGTAAAAGCCCTGAACCTCATCACATCCCTGCGACTTGATGAACTCGAACTGTTCCTGCGTTTCGACACCCTCTGCAGTGATGTTGAGCTGTAGATTTTGGGCAAGGGCAATGATCGTTTTGGTAATCGCAGCATCCCCAACATCAGACAAAACATTCTGAACGAAGGACTGATCAATCTTGAGCGTATCAATCGGGAATCGTCGCAGATAGCTAAGAGAGGAGTACCCTGTACCGAAATCATCTAGCGCCAAAGTAATGCCCCGATCACCCAGCGCCTGCAAAGTATCGATGGACTGTTGCATATTGTCCATCATCAGACTTTCGGTTACCTCTAACTCCAGCGACGCGGCATCTAGTTGAGTTTCCGCCAAAATATCCCCCACCAATGCCCCAAAGTTATCTTGCCGCAGCTGATGAACCGATAAATTAACCGCCATGCGAATGGGAGGTAAGCCCGCCTCCTGCCACAGTCGATTCTGGCGACAGGCCGTTTTGAGAATCCAGGTTCCAAGCGACAGAATGAGGCCGCTGTCTTCAGCAATGGGGATGAAGGTTCCAGGAGAAACCCAGCCCCGAGTTGGACTATGCCAGCGCAGGAGCGCCTCAACCGCCACAATGCGACCGCTCTGAGTCTCGACCCGAGGTTGATAGTGAAGCTGCAGTTCATTTCTAGCGAGGGCGCAGCGCAGTTCATTTTCAAGACTGAGGCGCTCCTGCAGTTTGACATTCATTTCAGAGGCAAAAAACTGATGGGTATTTCGCCCCAATTGCTTGGCCTGATTCAGGGCAGCATTGGCATGCTGCAGCAGTTGATTGATCTCAGTACTGTCATAGGGGTAGACACTCGTGCCTATATTCACGACCGCATAGATTTCTTGCTCATCAAGCATGAAAGGTTCCTGCAGCGCTTCGAGAATCGTTTGGGCCAGGACAGCTCGATTTGTTGACTCTTCAGAATGGGTCTGAACAGCGGTGAATAAGCCACCGCCCAAGTAAGAAAAAAGAACGGACTCATGGAACTGCAGACTAAGGCGCTGAGCAACGGCCCTAACAAAGGACTCACTGCTCTCTTTGCCAAACGCACTATAAACCGCGTCTAGATTCCCGATGGCAAAAGATGAGACAGCAAAGAATTGATGCTTCTGCTGCGCATGAGAGAGCCTTTGCTGCAGGCGGCTAGACAAGAGAGTTTGATTGGGCAAGCCAGTGAGATCGTCATAGCTTGCCATGTAGTGAATCACTTGATCCAACTGTTGGATCGTTCGAGAGGTATTGCTCATGAGCAGTCCCACTTCATCAGAGAACTCCGTGGGCAGATTGGGCAACGCCCTGAGATTGGCATAATCACGCAGACTCTTAGCGGTTAGAACCACCGGGGCTAATAAATCACGGAGCGCATAAAGCGTACAGATGGTCCCGGCCAGAGTCGCACAAAGCCCAATTATGAGCACTCGGACGGTAAGCCCCATCGGGAAAGTCGATGACACCAAAAAACTAACCAGCAAGGTCAACAGAGGCACATGGATACCGACAAAGGCAACAACCATGATTTTGCTCTTATAGCCCCACAGCCACCTAAACCGCGATAAAGATCGATACAGCCACAAATTTGGCGTCATCATTGACATTTTTGATCGCCCCCCAGCATCAACCACCACTCAGACTTGAATAATAAACCTTTGTTGCCCACAGGGCTAAAATCTACCGTTGGAGCCAGAATACAGCCTGATTTATAGCGAATCTGAGTTCTACGCTTTTTGATTTTGCTGCCACCAAGCTCGAACTAATTTGATTTCGCTGTACTCATACTGCTCCCCTAAATGCTCACGAATCGGTCCTAAATAGTCAGGGCCAACTTGCTCTATCGCCTGCATAATCGAAGCTTGGCGATCAACTGGCACGAGTTGCTCTAGCACCACTGGCTGCCCCTTCTCCAACAGTTCTCCCAGATGATTAAAGACCGTCGTCACTTTCACACCCCGTTGCTGAGCAATCTGTTCAGGTGTCTCCCCTCGCTGATGCAGCGCTAACGTCATTGCTAAGGTGTTCGATAGCTGCGTAGATTTCGGACGCTCTCTGCGTTTGGGCAAGTCTTCTTGTTCTATGATCTCTGCCGCCACCACGGGTAGCCCCTGCTCTTGGCGATAGGCTCGAATCTCTTCAGTGAAAATCTCGCCGTACTGCTCCAGTTTGCGCTGGCCGACCCCCGAAATTTGTCCAAAATCAGCTAAAGTCTGAGGCTGCTGTTGAGCCATAAACTTAAGGCTGGAATCGCCGAAAACGACGTAGGGGGGAACCGACTGCTCATCCGCTAACCGCTTGCGAAGCGATCGCAACCGCATGAACAAAGCCTCCACCTCTGAACGCTTCAGATCCACCTGAGTCGGATCTTTTTCCGGTGTTCGGGGCACCGCAACCTGCACAACACGCTCTTTCTTCAAAACCGCCCAGCTTTGGTTATTCAGCTTCAGCACTGGATAACCGTCAGTGGTTTCAGCAACCAGACCTTGATGCAACAGCGATCGCCCCAACCGTCGCCACTGATCCGCCGTCTTATCATTTCCAATACCGTAGGTCGAAAGCCGATTATGCCCCCGACTCAGCACCTTCTGACTTTTAGAGCCGCGCAGTACATCAATAATGTGGTTCATGCCAAATCGCTCTTTACAGCGGGCCACGCAGGAGAGGAACTTCTGCGCCTCCACGGTCCAGTCTTCGACGGGTTTAGGGTGACGGCAGTTGTCGCACTCGCCACAGTTGCCAGCAAAGGTTTCGCCGAAGTAGCCAAGCTGGATGGTGCGCCGACATTCTGTACTCTCGGCATAGTCAATCATCTGACGCATTTGCTGCCGCGCCACCCGCTGTTCGTTTTCGAGCGGTTGCCCGTTGGCATCGACCTTTTGGTCAATCAACCAGTCGAGAGTGTGAATATCTTTGAGGCTGAAGTAAAGCAGACAGCGTGAGGATTCACCGTCCCGTCCGGCACGTCCTGCTTCTTGGTAGTAGCTCTCAATGTTGCGCGGCAGATTGTAGTGAATGACGAACCGAACATCGGGCTTATTAATACCCATGCCGAAGGCAACGGTGGCAACCATGATCTGAACGTGGTCTCGAATAAAGCGGTCTTGGTTTTGGCTGCGATCGGCATCCTTGAGGCCCGCGTGATAGGGCAGGGCGCTAATGCCGTCATCCTGCAGACGTTCGGTGAGTTCATTGACTTCGCGCCGACTGAGGCAGTAGATAATGCCTGAGGCTCCATCTTGTTGGCGAATCTCTTGATAAAGGGAGTTGTATGAATTTCGCTCTTTAGGCCGCACTTCGTAGTAAAGATTGGGGCGATTAAAGCTAGAGACATGAACGTGGGGATCTTGAAGTCGGAGCTGATGCAAAATATCTCCCCGAACGCGCTCAGTGGCAGTGGCGGTCAGGGCGGTCACAGGAACGTCAGGATAGCGCTGCCGGATTTCGGCAAGGCGGCGATATTCAGGGCGGAAGTCATGGCCCCATTCTGAAACGCAGTGGGCTTCATCGACGGCAATGCCCGCCAAGCCAACCTTGGCTTTCACCTGATCGAGAAAGTTGAGAAATCCTTCGTTGAGCAGGCGTTCGGGGGCGACGTAGAGAAGTTTGACGGTGCCAGAGAGGATGCGATCGCATCTTTCCCGAGCTTCCACAGCCCCCAAACTGCTGTTGAGAAACGTTGCCGCAATATCATTGGCTTCCAGCGCCGTCACCTGATCCTGCATCAGCGCAATCAAAGGAGACACCACAATCGTTAGCCCCGACTTCAGCAAGGCCGGAAGCTGAAAGCACAGGGATTTTCCACCTCCCGTGGGCATGATCACCAGCAGATCTTGATTCTGCAGGGCCGCCGCCATCACATCCTGCTGCCCGGGCCGGAAAGTATCGTAACCAAAAAAGTGTTTGAGAGCAGCCTCTAAGGATTCAAACCCGGGAATGGAAAGAGCAGGCATAATAGGGAACGCTAGAATCTCAGTTTATTCTCCCTATCATCTCAAATTAGAACCAGGGTTTGCGATCTGAAGCGACTCGGGTCAATCCTGCGGAGACACAGGATCAAGCTTGAACTGCTTCTGAGCAACCAAGGTCATCACCTGCTCACAGGTCATCGATTGAGAGAAATAGTACCCCTGCACATATTCACAGCCCAGTTTTTTGACCATTGCAAGTTGCTCAGCCGTTTCAACACCTTCTGCAATCGCATCCATTTTTAAGGCATGAGCCAGCAGCACAATCGTGCGCACAATCTCCAAGCTTTCAGCACTGCAGTCCAGGTTTTGGATAAAGGACCGATCAATTTTAATAGTATCAATATCGTATTTATGCAAATAGCTTAGAGACGAATAGCCTGTACCAAAATCATCCATATGAATACGAATACCCAAGCGCTTTAAATTCAACAAAATCTGGGCAACTGAGTCAGGATTTTTAATAAGTATTCTTTCAGTAATTTCTAACTTCAAGCTAGCAGCAGACATTCCTGTGTCATTTAGAATCTTCTCAATTCGTTCGACTACATTCGGGAGTGAGAAATGGTGACTTGAAAGGTTAACACTAATTTCTAATTTTTTCCCAGGCGGTAACTGATCTTGCCAAATTTTCATTTGCTGACAAGCCTGGCGAAGAACCCACCAGTCCAAATGAACAATGAGTCCTGTTTCTTCTGCGATAGGGATAAACACCCCTGGCGAAATCTGTCCTCGCTGCGGGTTTTGCCAGCGAACAAGAGCTTCAAAACCGATAATCTCCTGATCAGCCAATGAAATAATTGGCTGGTATTCAAGGGTTAATTGGTTATTAGGAATAGCCCACCGAAGCTCATTTTCTAGCGTGAGCTGCCCTCTAACCAGAGTATGCATCGCAGCATCAAAAACAGCATAACATCCCTTACCATTAGCCTTAGCTTGGTACATGGCGGTGTCGGCATCACGAATCAGTTCTTCGGCCTGTTTATATCGAGGATGCCACTGGACAATGCCAATACTGGCAGAATTAAAAAGATCATAATTTTCGAGATGAAAGGTCTCCCCAAGTTCCTGATTAATACGCTCTGCAAGTAGGCGAACACTCTCAAGATCTACAATCTGTTCTAATAAGACAGCAAACTCGTCCCCACCAAATCGAGCAACAGTATCTGTCGGTCGCAGACATTTTTGCAGCCGTTGAGCCGTGAGGATCAATAGCTGATCACCAATAGGGTGACCTAAGCTATCATTTATCAACTTAAATCGATCTAAATCAACAAACAGCACAGCGAAGCTACAGTTCGGATACCGTTGGTTGAGATCAACCAGATGTTGAAGGCGATCCATGAATAGTGAGCGATTTGGCAAGTTTGTCAATGCGTCATAGTAAGCGTGATGAAAGAGTTCTTGATCCGTCTGCAGCCGCTTCGTGATATCTCGAAAGACAATCACAGCACCATGGGACTGATTGTCTGCATCTAATATAGGAACAGCACTATCTTCAATTGGAACCTCTTTCTTATTTTTAGTAATGAGAAAAGTATTTTCCGGTAGCACAACCCCTTGCCCCTCCCTCAAAACCTGCTTAAGAGGGTTTTCTATGGCATCTTTTGTATGACCTAGCATCAAAGGCATAACATCATTGGCATCTCGACCCAACGCATCTATTCTTTGCCAGTCGGTAATCGACTCAGCAACTCGATTCATATAAGTCACAGCGCCATTATTATCAGTAGCTACAACAGCATCTCCAATGCTTTCAAGGACAATATCTAGCCAATTTTTTTGATGCTTTACAGCTTTTTCTAACTGATGCCGTTTAAGGCAAATCTCAATACCCGTGAATAGATCAACCGTATCGAAGGGCTTAAGGATATAGCCAAAGGGAAACGTTTCTTTAGCCTGATCAAGGGTTTGCTGATCGGCAAACCCTGTGAGAAAGATGATGGGAACATCAAGTTGAGCGGTAATAGAGGTTGACGCTTCAATTCCATCCATTTCTCCCTTGAGTCGAATATCCATCAAAACTAAATCAGGCTCGGAGTCTAAAGCTTGCCTGATCGCAGCTTTTCCGGTTTCAGCTATCCCGGCAATTTGATAGCCTAAGTCAAGTAGGCGCTGTTTTATATCTAGGGCCACGAGACCTTCATCTTCAACAATCAAGATCCTTGCAGGTGTGGCGATAGAAGCAGATATTATTTCAGATTCAATCATAGATATAGCCGCAAAAAAGAATCACGAAAAAACTTGAGGAAAAGTAATACAGAACGAAGTCCCTGGGCATCGGCTAATACTGAGAGTTCCTGACATTTGTTGCGTCAACGCCTTGACCATTTGGAGGCCGACTGTCTCGGTTTTCTCAATATTGATATCAGAGGGTAAACCGATACCGTTATCAGTAACCGTCAACATTATATCCTGTCTGTTTCTTTCGGCCATTTTGATGCAAATCTCTCCATTTTGACGCTGGTGAAAAGCATATTTCAGAGCATTAGACACCAGCTCATTTATGATCAATCCACAGAGAACCGCACTATCGATGTCAAGACGCAGGTCTGAGATAGAAACGTCAATCTTTGTCAGGCTTATTTTAGAACGATAAGAACGCAATAAATTCTTCGTCAAGTCATTCACATAGCTTTCAAGATCAATGTTTGAAAATTCTCTAGACAAGTATAGATTTTCATGGACTAAGGCCATCGATCTAACCCGATCCTGACTTTCTTGCATAATCTTTATTATCTTCGGATCGGTATTACTTTGAGTTTGTAAACTAAGTAAGCTGCAAATCACCTGCAAATTATTTTTTACCCGATGGTGAATCTCCTGCAGCATGATATTTTTTTCGTCCAGCGAGTCTGAAAGCTTCTGCTCATAGTGTTTGCGGTTGCTAATGTCTTTATGAGTTCCGGCCATACGAAGCGCTGCACCTTGCGCATCTCGGGCCACAACTCGGCCATAATTCCCTATCCACTTCCATTCTCCTGACTTCATTTTTACGCGATAGTCAAAAGCATAGGACACGCGACTGTCCTGAAGATGATGCTCTAGTACTTTCATGACTCTTGACTTATCTTCTGGATGAATTAAGCTCTCCCAAGCACTCACTTCTCCAGATAGTTCATTGGCGCCGTAGCCCAACATTTCCTGCCATCGGGTACTAAGAAACAAAGCCCCTGTAGAAATATTCCAGTCCCAGCCCCCATCACCAGAGCCGTCAAGGGCCAGTTGAAGGCGCTCCTCACTAATCTGCAGCGCCTGCGTTCGCTCGAGAACACGATCTTCTAACTCTGCCTTAGCCACTTCCAATTCTGCACGACTCGAAAGAGTCAATGCCTGGGGGATGATAGGAATCATCGCAGCTGCCATCACTAATGAAATAACGGCGGTCAGGAATTTAATGACGCCTGATACCCAATGGTTTGGATACCACCATAGTGCATAGGCTTCCATGATATGGGTCAAGCCACCGAAGAAAGCGAAGGCCCCAGATAGCGGAAAGATCCAGGAATGCAGGTCTTTCCGCTGGTGAACAAAATAGATGAGCGCCAATAAAATCGAGAAATATGCCGAAGCGATACAGGCTTCAGATAGAGTATGCAGCCATACTAGCGTCAGATCCCATTGGGGGGCTTGCCCATTCAGCGTGAGCGCAAGATTAATGAAGTTGTTACAGATTCCTCCTGGCATATCTTTGTTCCATCAACGATGCGGTCTCAGTTAGATATTTGCACGCTGCTATCCAACATCCATGAGTGCATCACAGCATTTACAGAGAGGAACGTTGTACAGTAGTACACCAAAAAATTTGAGATTAAGTCTAAAATTTCAACAGAAAAATTCATAACTATAGATTTTTGATTCTTCTTACTTTCTCTCCGCAATCTTCCTAAATAAAGATCAACAAAAAACTGCAGAGAAAGAATAACTAGCTATACATCTACAGCATAAAGCTTTTGAGATAGAGAGAATGTATAAATAACGTATAAGTAAAGTATATCTTGTTTTTAGAGTCCTCTCAGACGAGTAGAGAGTCTTGATCAAGAAACCATTGAGCGACTAGTTGGCATTGAAAGAGATAGGTTTCTAAGCGTCACGGAGTTACTTTATATTGTCGCTAAGTATAATATTTCTTTAACATTCGTACGAGTCGTTATTCTTTTATTGGCCTGTCTGAGATAAGTTTGAAGACAGCATACAAATATGCCTTATCTGGTTCGAAAGCCTTTAAAGAAAAGTCAAAAAAATCCGAGGCCTTCACGACTGCCTTAATCTCTAGAACAAAGGTCTCATCAAAATCAATCTTCGCTTTCACCCGGTCAAGAAAATTGAGGCCGTGTTCAGGGGATACGTAGAGGAGTTTCGTCTGACCCGAGAGGATGCGATCTCATCTTAACAGTGGGTCAGAAGGTATCGCATGTCCAAAACATATGAGGAAAGGTAGGGAAAACGAATCCAAGAGTTGAGTCCACCACAACTCTGAAAGCGATGCTTTGCGGTCAAAGCTCACTCATTGATTGTCTGAGAAAGATTTTTCTTTTTCATTCAAGTCAGCATTTAACCAGAAACACTGGCCTTCTTTTCCAGCACATGATAGATAGCCTTCAGTGCACTATCTTCTTTCTGGCTAATCTCCTGATCCATCAGCGCAATGCCGATCGCCTTCGAAAGTACAAAGGCCGCCAGATCTGGCTCTAAATCTTCCAAAAGAGGTTCAAAAACACCTGGCACCTTCACGGCTGCCTTAATCTCTAGCACAAGGGACTCGTCGAAGCCCATTTTCAACAATCGCTGCTGAAGAATATCCTGGTCAGGCACTGTCTCAGGATTCCCCGCCTGAATGACGCAGGTCAATAGTCGAGCTACCTTGCGTTGCTGATCGCTGGGCATATTAGCGTAGGTTAATTCAGACTCGTGATCTTGACGACCATGAGTCTGAGCAATGTTATCTAAAATCTGCTGCCACTCTTGGGGTTCGCACTGCTCTGGTTTACCGACATCTAACGAAATCTTGACCCTGCCGTCACCAACTTTTAGGTGACTGACGTGTGCTTGAATGCCCAAGTATCCAAGCCACTGAGAAATCATGCTAACAAGCTTGGCGCTGGAGGATTGCGTCTGGGTTAAAAGCTGGATTTGTGTGCGAACGAGGGGACGGACGAGTTGAGCAAGCATAGAAGGTTTCCGCAACATTCACTTTTATTCTACAGAAACTGCCCTATCAACCTAGGGATGTACAGCCCCGTTAGGCATAATGGCCCCTGACAAGTTGGCCCCCGTCAGCTTCACCATCACTCGGCTGCTGCTGCCCATACTGGCCCCAGTTAAGTCTGCACCTCGTAAGTCAGAGCCGCTGAAGTCAGCGCAGGTCAGGTTTGCGCCTCGCAAATTGGCGTTTTTGAGATTAGCCTGCAGAAGGTTTGCCCGCGTTAAGTTGGCCTGGGACAAGTTGGCCTCTGAAAGATCGATCTTGTGTAAGAAAGCATCTTTCAGGTTGGCTTTGGTCAAATTGGCGCGACTGAGGTTGCGACCGGACAAATCTTTTTCTTGTAAATCAGATCCCTGCAGATCGACACCGCTGAGATCGGGCAGGTGGGGATGACGAGTGGACTGTGTCCTAACAGCAGGCTGTGAAGCTGGCGGCGGCGATGGACGATTATTCGTTGGGACAGGAGATTTCGTCGCATAGCTAGCAGCGGCCGCAGGTCTCGATCTCTGAGTCGGTCGCTGGGTTGAGGTACGAGTGGTGGTGCGGCCCCCGGTACGAGTTGCAGTAGCTTGAGCTGTGGCTCTCTGTCGAGTTGATGTCTGTGCTGTGCGGTCGGCAGTCCGGGCCGTAGTGGTCCGGACTGCAGTTCGGGCCGTTGTCTGCGTGCGGCGGTTCGCAGCCGATGCGGTCGAGCGAGCCGTTGACTGTGCGGTCCGCTGGCTGGCGGCTGGTCGCGATCGCTTTTGCAAATAAGCCTTTAGAAAGTCACGGGCTTCATTGAGCTGCTGCAGCTTAACAACGGCTTTTTCATGAAGACGCTCGCGCTCAGTGGGGATGCGGTCGGGGTGCCAGACAAACACCAAATCTTTATAGGCTTGGTTCACCTCTTCCATCGGAGAACCGTACTTCAGCTCTAGGATGCGATAGTAGTCATGGATAGTTGGCATACTCAACAATCACAGGAACGCCAGCAGAAGGTGTCAGGGCTGAAACAATCAGGCGGTTTACTATCTAGCAGATAGAGCTGAAACAATGGCGGAACCCTGCTGTTCTTGCACCTATAGATGCCAACCTAGCGTTAATTTTCAGTAAACACAATCTTTTAGAGATTTGTCGCGCCTCTGCGGGCTTACTGAGGCATTGATTTTTGGCCCTGTGCGAGGGTCATGTACGCGGTGTTACTTGTGACTTCATTGACCTCCAGCTCGATCTAGCTCGGTCTTTCTGGAACGGATCAGCGATTCACGGGTCTTAACAAACAAGGGAGCTTTTCTGTAAGGCCAGCTCTCTCATTTACGAACGATATACTCGTCAATACCTTTAACCTCTGAGCTTGCAAGAGCGGGCGTAATTTTTTGATCGCAATGTTGAGGAGTGCAGGATCTTATGACCGGAACCTTGGCGCCACAGGCTCCCTTTGAGTCCCACCAGGAAAGAATATCCTATTTCCCGGCAAATCAACGCCGCATTCTCTGTGTGTTTCCGCGCTATAGCCGCTCTTTCGGGACGTTTCACCATGCCTATCCCCTCATGGGCAATGTGAAGGCTTTTATGCCGCCTCAAGGAATTTTGCTGGTGGCGGCTTACTTACCCAAAAGCTGGGAGGTACGGCTGGTTGATGAAAATGTTCAAGCGGCAACAGAGTCGGATTATCTATGGGCTGATGTGGTGATCACCAGCGGGATGCATATTCAGCGGCCCCAGATTAATGAAATAAATGAGATCGCACATCGATACAACAAAATCACGGTGGTGGGCGGCCCTTCGGTCTCCGGCTGTCCTGAATACTATCCAGACTTCGATATCCTCCGGGTGGGCGAGCTGGGGGATGCTGATGATGCACTGATTAAGCATTTAGATCGGCACACCGAGCGTCCTGACCAGCAGCTTTGCTTTGAGACTCAGGAGCGATTGCCCCTCGATCAGTTTCCGGTTCCGGCCTACGAACAGGTTCAGCTCAAGCAATATTTTCTTGGTAGCGTTCAGTTCTCTAGCGGTTGTCCCTTCCATTGCGAGTTTTGCGATATCCCAGAGCTTTACGGTCACAACCCGCGCCTTAAAGTGCCAGAGCAGATTGTGCGGGAGCTAGACGCAATGCTGGAATCGGGCAATCCGGGGGCGGTTTACTTTGTCGATGATAATTTTATTGGCAACCGCCGCGCCGTTATGGAGCTGTTGCCCTACTTAGTCGACTGGCAAAAGCAGAACGGCTATCCGGTGCAGTTTGCCTGTGAGGCGACGCTAAATATTGCCCAAAGCCCCAAGCTATTAGAAATGATGCGTGAGGCTTATTTTTGTACGGTATTCTGCGGCATTGAGACGCCGGATCCTGAGGCGCTGCATTCGATCTCAAAAGATCAGAATCTGAGTATGCCGATCCTCAAGGCAATTGAGACGCTCAACGGCTATGGGATGGAAGTAGTGTCGGGAATCATTATCGGCTTTGATACAGACACGGAGGAGACTTGCGATCGCATCCTCACTTTCATCCGCCAGTCCAAAATCCCCACCCTGACCATCAATTTACTGCATGCGTTGCCCCGCACGCAGCTCTGGCGGCGATTGGAGGCAGAAGGACGGCTGATTCACAACGACGAGACCCGCGAATCCAACGTCGATTTTTTGATGCCCTACGAGCAGGTGGTGGGCATGTGGCGGCGCTGCATCACCCAAGCCTATGAGCCGGAGTTTTTATACGAACGCTTCGACCACCACTACCGCACCACCTTCTTAAATCGAATTGAGGTGCCCAACAGCAAGGCTCGCCTCTCTTTGTTCAATATCAAGCGTGGCTTTCGGACCCTCGGCAAACTGCTATTCAAGATCGGATTGTTCGGCTCTTACCGTCGCACCTTCTGGAAAATGGCGTGGCCGGCGCTGAAAGCCGGTCGTATCCAAAGTCTGATTCACATCGGCATCGTCAGTCACCACCTGATCACCTTTGCTCAAGAGTGCGGCACAGGTAACGAGTCCGCCTCTTTCTATTCTCAACGACTGCGGCAGGAGCAGTAGCTCCTGCAAAGCCTATCAACCTTGAATCTGAGCAATCAGAGTACGATGGCGAGGACTATTGACAAAGACCTTGGGGAGCATAAATCCTGATTCTTGGACGGCCTGTTCGATATCTAGACTGAAGTAGTCATCCAGATAGGGTTCGGTACTTTTGAGAAGCGTCAGTACGTAGGGCGGTAACCGCTGCACAAATTCAGCTTGCGGGTTCATGTCCATGATCGCCAAGTGTCCCTGAGGGCGAAGGAGACGACGGGCTTCTTGCAGAATCTTGCGGGTAGCCTCCTGCGGGAGTTCGTGGACAACTAGGCAGATAGACACAAGATCAAAACTTTGGTCGGGAAGCTGGGTTTCTTCCGCTGGGCGGTGGAGCCACTGAATGTTCTGCTGGGGAGTGCGGTGGTTTGCGATCGCAAGAAAATAATCCGACAAATCTAGGCCCGTCATCTGAGCGTCAGGGTAAATTGCCTGTAGTGAGATCGTACTCATCCCAGCCCCACAACCCACATCTAAAATAGCTTGTGGGTCAGTCTCAATATTTTGCCGAAGCAAATCATGATAGGTCTGTCGCAGATGAGCATCTCCCTTAGCCTCCAGCTCAGGCCAGATTTTGGCATGAACAGCACGCGCCGCAGACTCCACCTCCGTTGCCGCATCCCAACTCAAATTGCCCGACTCATAGGCGTGAAACGAGGTTAAATAATAGTCTGGATACTCAATATCTTGCGAGAGTGCCTGACGCTCTGCCTCCCAGACCTCAGAGCCTCGGGCCTGCAGAGCCGCTGATTCCTTCAGCCAATGCACTCCAATCGACTCTGCCCGCTTAATCATCATGTTACGAGCATTGTGCTTGGCAAACTTAGCCACTGGATCAATCGCGAGTAGCCCGTTGACAATCCGAGAGGCCATTCCAGGGGCAGCAGTCATGGGTACAGCTCCAACAAAACTCAGTTAATTATCGCAAATTGTGCGATCTCAGCAGATAAAAAGACAGAGACTGGAACAAGAATGTGCAATCAAGCATCCCAGTATCTGGGGGCACAAAGTAAATTTACGAATCGAGCACAACGCAGATGGAACAGCTACTCGGCAACGCCCTAGGACTTTTCAATCGCTACAGTGGCTGGATTATCTGGAATTTATTCCTAGCCTTTATTCCTTTAGCGCTGAGCTTTTGGCTGTTTCGGCGTCGGAAGAGTGTGCGATCACCCCTCTGGTGGCTGGCGCTAATCGTCTTTATTGCCTTCTTGCCCAATGCACCCTATCTGCTAACCGACATCATTCACCTGATTAGAGCCACGCGCGCTATTAACTCCATCTGGATCATCACGCTCGTCTTCATACCGCTCCACC
Organism: Acaryochloris thomasi RCC1774; assembly: GCF_003231495.1. NCBI lineage: Bacteria > Bacillati > Cyanobacteriota > Cyanophyceae > Acaryochloridales > Acaryochloridaceae > Acaryochloris > Acaryochloris thomasi. Next base: position 215,786 of record NZ_PQWO01000007.1, on the reverse strand, counting down.
TATTTGCCATTCTGGCTGGCTTTGGAGCCTACGTCATCTCGCTGATTAATCAGGGCCATTACCTCAGGCGTCAGGGAGCCAAACAGTTTGTCCTCATTGCAGAATTAATGGTTCATGCCCTATCAGCTCTTGGCGTCTACATGGGCCGATTTCTCCGCTTCAATAGCTGGGACTTAATCACAGACCCAGGCAACCTATTGCTGATGACCTTCAACGACATCACCTCCAAATTTCCAGCCCTCGTGATCGTCATTACCTTTATCGTGCTCACCCTTTTCTACTGGCTGATGAAGCAAATCGTCCTTGGACTGGCCCTGCAGATCCGCTACGGACGTCAGCAAGAGCAACTCGATTCTCCTCCTTTCCAATAGATGTAACAGCCATCATGCCAAAATAGGACCAGAACGCTTCTAAGGAAAGTCATCATGCCCCTAGAACGGAAAATGTCTCGGGATAACTTTTTACCCGACGAAGTCGTGGAGCTAAAGCAGATTTGCTTCACGCCGGGTCGCGTCTTCCAGCCTGGGAAGTATATTTCAGGGCAGCTCCCGGATACAGCTTTCACGATGGGGCTAGTCGATAAGCTCCCCCCCGTCAAAGGCAAAAACAATGAGATTGGCGACCCTCCCACGGGAACCAACACCGATGAGCAATTGCCAATGCCCAGCAAACGAATTGAATTTGGCGATGCTCCTCCATTAAGAACCGATGAGGAAGATGGGATCTACCTATAGCAAAATGTTCAAGGATTCTCAAGACTATCCATTAAAGGTCATTTAATCAGGAATAGTCGCTTGAAGGAGCATGATGGTCTTTGTATCGAGATTGACATTACTCCAGCACGTTTTGTCTATATCGTAGTTCGGTCAGCGTCAGAGAGAGTAAAGCTTAGATGCTGCTTGCTTGTGTACCTCTTTCGCTTCGAACCTACCGTAATTCGCCTATGAACATCGAGCTTCTCGAAAGATCGTTTGAACAGATCAGGCCTCAAGCGATCGCTTTTTCCAACCACTTCTATGAAACGCTCTTTCGCCACAATCCTGGCATAAAACCACTGTTTGCCAATATTAGCCAGCAGGCCCAAGGGAAAAAGCTCATTTTCTCCCTCGCGGCAATCATTGAGAACCTAAGAAGTCCTGAGGTACTCGAACCTGCACTCAAAAGTCTAGGCGCCAGGCACTTTGAAGTAGGGACCTTAGAAGAACACTATCCCCTGGTTGGTCAAGCTCTCTTTGAGACCTTTGCAGCCTATCTTGGTTCTGACTGGACGCCAGCAACGATGGATGCTTGGCAAGAAGCCTATGAGGCTATTGCCACCATCATGCTGGAGGGTGCTCAAAATCCTCAAGCCCATCTTGAACCGGAACTCACCTTTTATGATTGGGTCGATTTATACGGCGAAGGAAGCCCAAAGGTAAAAGATGCGATCTTCAGTCTCACGAATTTTCAATACGGAAAAACTTCCTAGAACGAAACGACTCACCACTGCGATTAATTAGACAGCTCAAATCACTGATCGGAGTGGGATAGGCCATGAAACACCGTACTCACTTTGAGGTGTCGTCGATTTGCGAAAAGTCACGAACCAATCCAGACCACAAACAGTTTCTTATCCATAACCTTGTGATAGGATATTCAGGTTACGGGATGTAGCGCAGCTTGGTAGCGCGCCTGCTTTGGGAGCAGGATGTCGTAGGTTCAAATCCTGCCATCCCGATTTACAATCTTTGACATATTGACTAAGGCATCAAAATGCCCGGAAGCTGTGCCCGGTAGAGGAGTGCTGCCCTAACTCAGCTGGCAACGGCTGTACTTTTATCGATGCTCAATCTGATTAGCGCAGGGTCGACCTGCTTCAAAATCAGAGACGTTGCCTATCGTTGTTTGAGCGATGTTCTGTAGCGCCTCCCGCGTAAAGAAAGCCTGGTGTGCTGTAACCACCACGTTTGGGAAAGACTGCAGCAGCTGAAAAGTGTCATCCTGAATAACGGTGTCCGACAGATCTTCAAAAAACAGATCTTCTTCCTGTTCATAAACATCAATGCCTAGATAGCCAATCTGGCCCGATTTAATGCCTCCAATGACAGCAGCCGCATCAATCAGACCGCCGCGACTCGTATTAATCAGCATCATCCCTGGCTTGAGAAGCCCAATCGTCTCAGTATTAATCAAATGATGGGTCTCCGGCATCAGCGGACAGTGGAGCGACGCCACATCAGACTGTGCCAGCAGCTCAGGAAGTGTCACATACTCTATCCCCAGCTTCAAGCAGTCAGGATTTTGGTAAACATCATAGGCTAGCAGGCGACAGCCAAATCCATTCATGATCTGGGCAAAGCAGAGGCCGATCTTGCCTGTACCCACAATCCCCACCGTGGCCCCATGCAGATCAAAACCCAGCAGTCCTTCTAGGGCGAAATTATCTTCCCGCACTCGGTTATAAGCGCGATTCAGCTTCCGGTTGAGCATCAAAATCAGTCCCACCGCATGTTCCGCCACTGCATAGGGAGAGTAGGCTGGCACGCGCACAACCGTGAGATCTAGCTCTGCTGCAGCCGCCAAATCTACGTTATTAAATCCTGCGGAACGCAAGGCAATGAGGCGTGTACCCTGGTCTGCAAGCTGCCGCAGTGTCTCAGCCTGGAGCCGATCGTTAATAAACACGCAAACTGCTGGAAACCCATCCGCAAGGGGAGCTGTGGCTGCGGTGAGGCGCGGTTCAAAGAAAACAAGTTCATGTTCAGAGTTAGCCGCTTCGAGAAAGTTGCGATCGTAGGACTTACTGCTAAAGACTGCGATTTTCATAGCCACCCATCCGATGAATCTTCAAGAAATTGGTCCCGCGCGCACGAGAGGGAATGCCGCCCAAGATCAAAACAGTATCTCCTGCTGCAGCTAACTGACGCTCTAGTAAACAGGCTTGCACCTGATCGATTAAAGTTTCGACGGGTTCCATAGGTCGCTCCCAGTAGAGCGGCTGCACACCCCACACTAGATTGAGACGATGATAGGTTTCTAGCTGCGGCGTCAGGGCTATGACAGGGGCTTTTGATCGCTCCGCCGCTGCCAGCATTGCTGTATAGCCGGTTGTCGTCACCGCGACAATACAGCGCAGGTCCAATGTCTTGTCTAAGATATTTAGTGCTTCGCTGAGAGCGTGGGTTTCGTCGGTTCCTGTCGGCGGATAGTTAACGAATTGGGCATCCACTTCTACATCTGCTGCGACTCGAGCCAGCATCTCTACAGACTTCGCAGGGAACTTACCGACAGCAGATTCGCCCGACAGCATCACGGCATCGGTTCCGTCAATAATGGCGTTGGCGACATCACTGACCTCTGCCCGCGTCGGACGAGGGTTCTGCATCATACTCTCTAGCATCTGCGTTGCCGTAATCACAGGGATGCCGCGCTGATTACAGAGCCGAATGATCCGCTTTTGCAGCCTGGGCACTTTCTCAGGACGCATCTCCACCCCAAGGTCTCCGCGCGCCACCATAACACCATCACAAGCGTTCACGATGGCTTCTAGGTGGTCAATGGCCTGGGGCTTTTCTATTTTGGCAATCACAGGCTTCGACTCAGCGCCTAGCTCCTTGAGAACCTGCTTGAGATGCTGGATATCCTCTGGGCGACGAACAAAGCTGAGGGAGACCCAGTCAACACCTTGGGCAACGCCAAATTCTAAGTCCTGTCTATCTTTATCGGTGAGGGAGGGGAGACGCAGTGCCAGACTAGGTAGGTTGATCCCTTTGCGGCTTTTAAGCCACCCTCCTTCGATAATCTGGCAGGTGACAGCCGCTTCAGAAACAGCCTCAATTTTCAGCTCTAAGAGACCATCATCTAGTAGAACCTGCGCTCCCAGCTGAGCCTCCTCAGCCAGATGTGGATAGTCAATGGGAATGGTATGGGGCTGCTGCTGAAAGTCAGGAACAGGGACCAACGTTAGCTTTTCACCTTCGATCAGCTCAACGGGCTGTTCTAGAATACCGACCCGAATTTTTGGACCCTGGAGATCTTGCAATAGGGTGATGGGGGTATCGAGATCTTGAGAGAGCGATCGCAACAATTTCACCGTCTGCGCATGGTCTTCATAGCTCCCGTGGGAAAAGTTGAGTCGCGCCACCGTCATCCCGGCCAAGGCCATCTCTCTCAGCACCTCAGGCGACTGACTCGCGGGACCAATTGTCGCCACAATCTTGGTGCGGTGGTTCATCATGGTATCGTTCAACATTGCAAAAACAGGATAGGGACGATAGGCACATGTGCGTATCATGCACCTTCGTCAAAAGTTTTGCTGTTTTGGAGGCGACTATTCCTTGCAATCAGTCTTTGTGACGGTTTCAAAGTTAGCCCATACCAGTGCCAAGAGAGCCAGGATAAGGTGATAGGCTGGCTTTATCTCTAGAAATCCTCGTTCGTGCCCAAAATTCCACCCCTTGATCTAGAGCGCCAGTTTACTGCGATTCAGCCTGAAATCAGTGCTGCTGTTGCGTCAGTACTCGCTTCAGGAAACTACGTTGGTGGAGCTGCCGTCAGTGACTTTGAACAGCAGTTCGCCCAATATGTCGGGACTGATCACTGCATCGCCTGCAACTCAGGAACTGATGCCCTCTATTTGGCGCTTCGTGCCCTCCAGATTGGTCCCGGGGATGAGGTGATCACTAGCCCGTTCACCTTCATTGCCACAGCCGAGGTGATCAGCCGGGTCGGAGCAACGCCGGTTTTTATCGATATTGACCCCAACACCTTCAATCTGGACCCAGAGAAACTGGAAGCGGCGATCACTCCGCGATCGCGGGCCATTATCCCAGTCCATTTGTTTGGACAGGCAGCGGCAATGGGCTGCCTACAGGCCATTGCCACAGATCACAACCTCTACGTTATTGAAGACTGTGCCCAAGCCGTTGGAGCCACCTGGAAAGACCAAGCCGTTGGCGGAATCGGTCATGTGGGCTGCTTTAGTTTTTACCCCACCAAGAACTTGGGTGCCTGCGGTGACGGAGGCGCAGTTACCACGAACGATCCTGAAATCGAAGCCCAAATTCGGCTTTTACGAGATCATGGCCGTCGGGGAGGGTATACCTATGAGACAGTGGGCGTCAACAGCCGTCTTGACAGTTTGCAGGCTGCTATTCTGTCCGTTAAGTTGCGATACCTTAATCGCTGGAACCAGCAGCGGCAGGCGGCAGCAGAACGCTACGATCAGTTGCTGCAGCACATACCAGGGATCGTTTTGCCAAAGGTGGCACCGGAGGCAACATCGGTCTGGAATCAGTACACCCTTCGCATTACCTGCAATAAATCAGGGGAGAGACGCGATCTCATCCGTCAATACCTCAGCAATCTTGAGATTGCCTCAATGGTCTATTACCCTCTCCCCCTACATTTACAGCCTGTTTATACAGCCTTAGGCTATCAGCCCGGACGGCTTCCCCATTCAGAACAGGTGGCTCATGAGGTGCTATCGCTGCCCATGTTTCCAGAGTTGACAACCATTGAGCAAGAATGCGTTCGTGACGGTCTAAAAGAGGCCCTGGCGGGAACTTAAGGTTAAAGAAACGCTTCAAGAGAGCTAGCCAGCTGGGTTACGAACGATTAAGTAGGGGAACTTAGGGGTAGGGGTATCCAGGGATATTTTCTTCCAGATAAATAAAATTTCATCCTACTTCGAGCGTCTCGTGGTGGCTGTTGTCCCATCTGCAGATCTGACATGATTCCTTGGCTAAAGAAAAAATCACGTGCTGACGCTCCACTGCTCAGTTCTCAAAGACCCTGGCAGATTATGTTGCTTGGCTGTGTGGTGCTTCCGGTCAAACTGCCGTTTTCGGTCCCGGGCATCTGTTCCAGTCCACAGCCTAAACGCTCTAATCCGGCCCGCGTGGTTGTCCCTCAGCGGAGAACGCCGGCTCGTACGATTCCTTCCAATCGTCGTCCCGTAGTAACTGTTCCCGCCTCTGCCGTGCCCCGGCAACCCGTTGCTACCGCCAGCTTAAGCAATCTGGAAGCGCGGGTGCAAGCTGAAATCAATCAGATTCGCCGATCCTATGATCTGAAGCCTATGCAGGGTAACCGCAGACTTGCTAAGGTCGCCCGTGGGCACAGCCAGAACATGGCAGCTCGTTCATTTTTCGGACATACAGACCCGAGCGGCAATTCAGCAGCTGAACGCGTGCAAGGTGCGGGGATTCGGTATCAACTTGTCGCAGAGAACCTTGCTTGGGTTGAGAACGCTCCAGACCCAGTTGATCATATTGTGCAGGGTTGGCTCAACAGTCCTGGACACCGCGCCAATATTTTGAGACCCGAGGTTAGAGAAACAGGGGTAGGGATTTTTCGTACAGGTAATCAGTTTTTCTTCACTCAATTGTTTATGACGCGATAGGTTTGAAAGCGTCAGAATTCACAGATTAAGAGTTGGGTTCACTTTAATCTCAAATCTCAAGCAATGAAATGTTAGTAAGGTTTGCGATCGCAAATCCATCCCTAGCAGAGCATCACTAGAAATGTGGCAATTATCCAATCCAACAATAAAAAGAGCGAAATCAAAATTCTCTGTTTCTGGATACCCTAAAACATCTATCACAGAACTATGGGACAACGATGTTCAGATCATTAACGCCGTTGAGCGTGTTAATTGGGAGGATGATGACCTGCAATTTCAGATTTGTGCCTGTGGCTATGTCGGATGCCAGCCAAGCGGATGGGTTTCCATCAGACAGACTGCATCAATAGCCGTCATCATCCCAGCATTCACATCTATCAAAGAAGCATCTCAGGATTTGGCAGCAGATTACTTCCCCCCTCTCTATCTACACAAGAAAGGGGCAATTTTCACAGAGAAAGATTTTTACACAAACCATTTATCGAACATTGCGAAGTTCCCAGTATTCGAAGAACTACGTCAGCTCACGAGCTGGGAGACATCCAAATTATTCCAATGGGAAGCTCCGAGTGAAGTACTAGGCCATATTGAGAGAAAGCCATCACTTCTACCCGACATCATCATGGCCTCATCCGATGGCAGCTTTATCGAGCAGACTGAACATCTGATTTCATTAATTGAAAGACTCCTATCATCGAATCACACCCCTAGACTACGCAGAAGAACCCAGCAAGAACAGGTCATTTCTCTATATTTAGATATGGCAGGATTTCCTCAGTGGGATGCATTGAGCTTTGATGGGGCAAAATATTCCCTGTATCTAGAGCCGGATTACATCATTGAATAGAATTCTGAGTCTAGTACGAATAAACTCATGCTTCTCAGTTGCGTTTCCATTGATTGGCTCGAATATTTTCTTCTGCGAGTTGTGCCGTTTCTTTTACCCTTTTTACTCTGGTCTCTGGCCTTTTTGCTTTAGAAATCCACTCTAGAATGCCGCGTTTAGCAGAGCGAGGGAAAGCTTCGAAATTTTGTCGAGCTGATGAATAGAGGCTGAAAGCATCCTCTAGGTCAGATGGGATCTCCAAAGCTTCGATCGCATCTAAAGAAGTCCATGAGCCATCTAACTTTGCTGCCTCAATCTTTGCGAGCCCTGCTGCTGCCATTTGCCCCCGCTGGATCATCTTTTCAATACGCTCTTTGTTGAGGCGAGACCAACCACTACCCGGTTTACGAGGTGAGAACCATAACATCGAACGTTGCTCATCCACCTTGCTTGGCTTACTGTCAATCCAGCCAAAACAAAGTGCTTCCTCAACGGCTTCGTCAAAGGTATAGGTCTGTTGGCCAGTTGCTTTTTTGTAGTTGATTAGCCATATCCCCCCATCCTGAGTGTGATTTTGCCGCAGCCAAGCTCTCCACTCTTCCCTGGAGCTAGGTTGCGTCGAATTAGAGGGAGCTTTCATCACAATATGCTGAGAAACGAGAATTCAAAGTTCAAAAACAGAGATTTCAGAGATCTAGCGCAACACATTTGATAAATTTAGCTACGTTTTCAAACTGCACTCTCAGCTAAAGGCTTAGCCTCATCATCTTCAGGCTCAGGGACAATCACCGAGGACTCCTGCTGAGATCCAAAGATCAGGCCATCAGCCTCAGTCCAATCCACAAAGATAGTATCTCCTGGCGCAAAAGTACTCTCTAGAATCTTCACCGAAATCGGATTCTCTAGCTCCCGCTGAATAGCTCGCTTCAGAGGCCGCGCCCCATAAACTGGATCATAGCCAGCCTCAACGACGTGCTCCAGCGCCGCTTCCGTAAACTGAATGGAAAGCTTTTGCTCCGCCAAGCGTTCGTCGACACGCAGCATCTGAATATTCACGATCTGACGAAGCTGTTCCCGATCAAGGGCATGGAACAGAATCGTATCGTCAATTCGATTGAGAAACTCAGGCCGAAAATGGGATTTCAAAGCCCCCATCACCCGTTCGCGCATTTCTCCGTATCGGGAATCATCGCCCGCCACATCTAAAATATGGCCGCTCCCGATGTTGCTCGTCATCACAATCACGGTGTTACGAAAGTCCACATTGTGCCCTTGAGAATCCGTAATCCGGCCATCATCTAGCACCTGCAGCAAAATGTTGAAAATCTCTGGATGCGCCTTCTCGACTTCATCCAGCAACACCACAGAATAGGGTCGCCGCCGGATCGCTTCCGAGAGCTGTCCCCCTTCTTCATAGCCCACATAACCTGGAGAGGACCCCACTAAGCGTGAAACCGCATGCTTCTCCATATACTCGGACATATCAATGCGGACCAGAGCATCCTCTGTATCAAATAAAAGCTGCGCTAGGGCGCGGGCTAGTTCGGTCTTTCCAACTCCTGTTGGGCCCAAGAACAGAAACGAACCAATGGGCCGACGCGGATCCTGCATACCAGCTCGGGCGCGACGGATGGCTGCTGAAACAGCAGCTACGGCTTCCTGCTGACCCACGACCTGCTGATGAATGTACTGCTCTAGTTCGAGCAGCTTCTTTCGTTCTGATTCCAGTAGGCGATTAACGGGGATGCCGGTCCATTTAGAGACAATCTCAGCAATATCCTCGGCAGTGACATCTTCTCGCAGCATAGAAGAACCGCTATTCTGAGCCTGGGTCAGGGTTGCTTCTGAAGCTTCGAGCTGTCCCTGAAGGACGGTCAGTTTCCCAAACTCAAGCTGAGCGGCGGTCTCATGATCATAGTCTCGCTTGGCCTGCTGCAGTTCAATATTGACGCGTTCAATGTCTGCTTTTGTATTTTGGATCTTGTCGAGAATGCCTTTCTCAGACTCCCACTGGCCGTTGAGAGTCTGGTACTCCTCTTTAATGTTGACAAGGTCTGCTTCAAGAAGCTGCAGGCGGTCTTGAGAGTCGCGATCGCTCTCTTCTTGCAGAGACACTCGCTCCATTTCTAGCTGCATCAGACGTCGTTCGACGGCTTCGAGTTCAGCCGGTTTGGAGGTCATCTCCACCTTGAGCTTGGCGGCAGCCTCGTCCACTAAATCAATGGCCTTATCTGGCAAAAACCGATCTGAGATATAGCGACTCGACAGCGTAGCAGCTGAAACCAAGGCGGAGTCAGTAATTCTGACGTTGTGATGCACTTCGTAGCGATCTTTGAGGCCGCGCAAAATTGAGATTGTGTCTTCAACGCTGGGCTGACCGATATAAACCTGCTGGAATCGACGCTCTAGGGCAGCATCTTTTTCAATACTGACCCGATATTCATCGAGGGTGGTAGCCCCAATACAGCGCAGCTCCCCCCGAGAAAGCATGGGCTTCAGTAGATTACCGGCATCCATCTTGCTGGACCCGCCGCCGGTGGAGACAACGGTGTGGAGTTCATCGATAAATAGAACGACTTGGCCGTCAGAGTGGGTAACTTCATGGAGGACAGACTTGAGCCGTTCCTCAAACTCACCTCGGTATTTAGCTCCAGCGACCAGACTGCCCATATCTAGGCTGATCAGCTGCCGATTTTTCAAAGATTCAGGCACGTCGCCATTGACGATCCGCTGGGCTAAGCCTTCTGCGATCGCAGTTTTGCCAACACCCGGTTCCCCGATCAGAACCGGATTATTTTTCATCCGCCGGGACAGCACCTGCACCACCCGCCGGATCTCTTCATCCCGGCCAATAACGGGGTCGAGTCTGCCTTCTCGCGCCAGTGCGGTTAGATCGCGTCCATATTTTTCTAAGGGTTTAGGCTCTGGTTCGGCTTTTTGCTTTTTAGCAGGCTCTGCCGTCAGCTCACCCATTTCTTCAGAGGTCGCCATTGCTGGCTGAGGACTCCGCATTCTCTCAATGGCCTGCTCCACATCAATGCGAGCCAGCCCCTGATCGCGGAACACAGATTTACCAATGCGAGGATCCTCTGCCAGTGCGAGCAAAAGGTGATCGACGGAAATTCGCGGTTCGGTGAAGTCTTCCCGGCTGGCATCCGCTCGATCTAGGAGCTGCTCTAGCCAACGACCGCTATGGAAAAAGTCAATGTAATCATCTTCTAGATCGCGCTGGGGACTATTGGCAAATTCGTTGAACTGCTCCAGCATAAATTCTGGATCTGCCCCCAGATGATCCGAGAGCGTCCCGGCAATTTCATCTTCTTCTAAAAGTGCGATCGCAAGATGTTCAACTTCTAGACAGGTGGTATCGAAGCGATCAAGAACATCTTGCGATTGAAAGATAGCGTCCCACGCCTTTTCAGTAAATTGTTCAGGATCGGTCGGTTGCATAGGGGTACGGGCTTTTTTGCTTGATTCGTTGAGTAGCTTTACTATACCAAGCTATCTTCTTGGGCCGATTCGCTTCAACTGACTCATGAATTAAGCAACCCCTCTGTAACTGCCAGCCCTTTTTCAAGATCAACTCAACGACTCAGGAGCAGGAACGTCTTCAGCACTGGCAGGCTTTTCTGAGGTAGAGGGTTTCTTTTCGGGTTCTTCAGGGATAGCCTTCTTAGAGGCTTCGATTTCTTTTTGCAGATTGAAGGGTTGAATATCTCTGAGACCGCTGAGGGTACTTAGATTAAATAAAGAGAGCGTCAATGGACTCTCTGGCGTTAGCGGTTCGATGATATCTTCAGGTGATTTGTTACGCCCCGACTGCATGAGTTCTAAAAAATTGATATTGCTGCTTTCAGGTCGGTAAGCCACTAGATATTTCTGTTTGCCAATGGTGACCGTTTTACCTTGGGTATAGTACACATCCGTCCTGAGAGCTGACCGTACCAACCCTGATATACCAAAAAGCATGGAAGCCGATAGCCCTGGAGTATCTTCGTTAAGCTGTAGCCGCTTCCAGGTTTCGTCTAGGGTTTTGAGCTGCAGAGTGGCAGGGATGCTCGGGTCTACAAAGATCTCGCTGAGTTCGCTAGCGTGTACCGGAGAAGGCGGAAGGAATGAGGGAGTTGCGATCGCAACTGGCAAGCAAGCCAACACGCTTATCCAACGGGATGTAATGCTTCTCAATTTGAATATAGCCACAGGTTAAAACGTCTCCGAGATGCTAAAGAATTCCAGCGGTACTTAGTGTAAACCCAGGCAGAACAGATTCACCGGAGAGTTGAATAGGCGCCGGCACGATTTGTTTCTCTCGATCGGGAATATAGATTTCAACCATTCGAGTTTGCGGATCAAGCAACCAGCCTAACTGTATCCCGTTCTCCAGATACTCTTGCATCTTGTCCTGAAGCGGTCGGAGTGAATCACTGGCAGATCGCAGCTCCACTACAAAATCTGGGCAAATGGGGGGGAAACGTTCCTGCTCTTGAGTCGTCAATGTCTGCCACCGCGATAGAAGAATCCAAGCAGCATCCGGTGAACGGTAAGCACCGTTAGGTAGCTTAAACATCGTGCTTGAGTCGAAAGCTAGTCCTGTTCCATCTGCATCTGCCCACGTCTCTAAACGAGCGGTCAGCTTACTATTTCGATTACCCGAGAATCCTCCAGTCGGCGGCATAACGACTAATTCTCCTTGGGCAGATCGCTCGAACTTAACGTCAGGATTGGCCCCACAGAGTTGATAAAAAGCATCATCCGTCAACTCAACGAGCGGTTCAAGCTTAAAGGCGATCGCAGTCATGACTCAGACCTCACGGTATCAAGAGGTTTAGATTTCTATCATAGTGTTCACTAACCCGTAGAACCGAAGCCACCTTCTCCTCGGGCAGTGTTGTTGTCGAGCTGAGAAACTTCCTGAACAGCCACGCGCATTACAGGTGCAATTACCATCTGGGCAATTTTCATGCCGCAGTGAATCTGAAACGGTTGCTGGCTGTGGTTGATCAAAATCACGCCGATTTCGCCGCGATAGCCTGCATCAATAGTCCCAGGCGTATTAAGAACGGTAATACCGTGCTTGAGCGCTAGGCCACTGCGGGGTCGGACTTGCGCTTCGGTGTTTGGAGGAAGTGCGATCGCAACTCCCGTCGCAATCAGATTCGATTCCCCAGGCTGCAGCGTGACTTCCACAACAGAGAATAAATCTAACCCTGCATCATTAGCGTGAGCATACCTCGGAAGCTGAGCCTGCTCATGCAGACGCACCACTTGGAGAGTCATGGCGCTGCGATCAAGACAAAGGGCTGAACGATCAGAGCCTGAAAGGTCTTCTGTGGCTCTCCATTCCAGTCACTGAGTTCTTGCTCAGAAGGCTTATAGATAAGCTGTTCGCTGATCCAGTGCTGGACGGACTGCACTTCATCGTTAGCTAGAGCCATGCCCACATCCAGCATATTCAACGAAGACGTGACCACAATGACAGCATCGCGCTGAGAGTGGGGGATAATATCTCGCCACTCAATATCTGCAAGCTCGTCTGCAAGCTGGGTTCTAGTATCTGACATTCACCTAAATATTTGAGCGATAGTTGAGCTTTAGTATCTACTTTTTGCTGATTGAAGCATCAAAGTTGCTCCAAATCAGGAGCTGTCGTAGAAACCTGCATTGCAATAGAGTCAGCCGTTTTAGCTTGAGAAACCTGATTAAAAACAGGCACACTGGCCACTGAAGTATTCACGAGCGTAAACAGCGGGTTAGACAACACGCCTGAAACCATTGTCAGTACAAGCGTCACCAACACACCGACCTGCAACGGTCTCATACCTAGGGGCTTCCAGTTTGTCTCAGGATAGTTCTGGATCACCAACGACATCTCTTGAGGCTCCTTGACCACCATCATCTTAACTACGCGGATGTAGTAGTAGATCGAGACCACGCTGGTTAGCAGCGCCAAGATCACCAGACCATAAGCCCCTGCCTGCCAACCGGCCCAGAAGAGGTAAAGCTTACCAAAGAACCCAGCCAACGGCGGAATCCCACCCAGGGACAACAAACACATGCTCATCGCCAACGTTAGAAAGGGATCCTTCTGATAGAGACCCGCATAGTCACTGATTTGGTCGGTGCCCGTCCGTAGCGAGAACAGAATCACGCAGGCAAAGGCTCCCAGGTTCATAAATAGATAAATCAGTAGATAGAACAACATGCTGGCGTAACCGGCCTCAGTGCCGACGATAAAGCCAATCATGATGAATCCGGCTTGACCAATCGAAGAATAGGCCAACATCCGCTTCATGCTGGTTTGTGCGATCGCAACTATATTCCCCAAGATCATGCTCAAAATCGCCAAGGCAGTGAAGATCAGCTGCCACTGGGCCGCCAACATCGGGAACGCTGTCGTCAACAGCCGAATCGCCAACGCAAATCCCGCCGCTTTAGAACCAACAGATAAAAACGCAACAACCGGCGTCGGCGCTCCTTCATAAACATCCGGCGTCCACTGGTGAAACGGAACCGCTGCAATCTTGAAGCTAATCCCCGCAATCACAAACACCAACGAGATAGCCAGAGCCAGGGATCCAGAACTATCAGGCAAGGCTGCAGCAATATCGCCTAAATGGGTTTCACCCCCAGACAAGCCATAGAGAAGCGAGAGACCATAGAGAAAGATCGCCGAGCTCGAAGCCCCAATCAGCAAATACTTCAACGCCGCCTCATTAGAACGGGGATCGCGCTTCATATAGCCCGTCATTAAATAAGAGGCAATACTCAGCGTCTCCAGCGAGACGAAAATCATTACCAACTCTTCGGCACCGCATAGGAACATGCCGCCCACAGTGGCCGCCAGCAAAATTGTCATAAATTCGCCGATGGCGCTGCCAGATTGCTCTACGTAGCGAATCGACATCAAAATCGTCACCACAGACGACAGCGCCACAATCCCTCGGAAAACAATGCTGAGGTTATCGCCGTTAAAGCTGCCCAAAAAGCTAATTGAATCGGGCTGATCCCACTGTAAATAGAGACATGCGACGGAGGTTAACAGACCTGCGATCGCAACATAGGGCGTCCAGCGTGCCGAGGCTTGACCATAGGCAATATCACCCACTAACACCAGCAGGAGGGTGATAATCACAATCCCCTCCGGCAAAATCGTAGCAGCGTTCAGTTGAGTAGCGAGATTAGCGACATCCATAGTTGGCGGGTTATTGTAGGACCATTAGCACTTAATTCAGCTTCGAGAGCGCGAGGTGAACCACAAGGAACTCCCTGTATCTCTTAAAGAACTAAGATTTTCAAAGTGCCGTTACCATTCAACAGGATAACAAGATTGCGGCCATCCCCAACAGCCGAAATGCAGTGAACTTCGCTGGACCTGCCGGATTTATATATCTCACCCCCACAAAGAAGTCGCAACACTCAATCTGCGAACGAACCCACCACCGTGCTTGACCGATGATATCCTGGCTTCAGGACTTGAGGACAGTAGTGCAGCCTAAAGAGCTGTACGCCCCTCTGATCGATCGGTCTGCCAACAAAGCATCTGGCGAACGGTCATCAAAAAATCGTCATCCCCAAAAGCTGTCCCTATACTAAAGTTAAGTCCATCCGTCCTTACAACCCGCTGAGACCATGTCCACCCTGGTTATCGTTGAGTCTCCCACCAAAGCCCGTACTATTCGGAACTACCTCCCGTCGAGCTATCACGTCACCGCTTCGATGGGGCATGTGCGCGACTTACCCCGCGACGCCACCGAAATTCCAGCAGCAGTCAAAGGCGAAAAATGGTCGAGCCTGGGCGTCAATGTCTCGTCCGACTTCGATCCCCTCTACGTTATTCCCAAAGACAAAAAGAAAATTGTCAAAGAGCTGAAAGACGCGCTCAAAGAATCAGACGAACTGATTCTGGCAACTGACGAAGACCGCGAAGGCGAAAGTATTAGCTGGCACCTGCTACAGGTTCTCAAGCCCAAGGTGCCCATCAAGCGGATGGTCTTCCACGAGATTACCGACGAAGCCATCAAAGCCGCCCTCGACAACTGTCGCGAAGTAGATCAGCGCCTCGTCCGCGCCCAAGAAACCCGACGTATTTTAGATCGCCTAGTGGGCTACACCCTCTCCCCCCTCTTGTGGAAAAAGATTGCTCCCAGTCTCTCCGCAGGGCGTGTACAGTCCGTTGCCGTAAGGCTTTTGGTCGTGCGCGAGCGAGAGCGCAGAGCCTTCAGACAAGGTAGCTACTGGGATCTCAAAGCCGCTCTTGAGCAAGAAAAGCTCCCTTTTGAAGCCAAGCTCACCACCCTCGCCGGAAAGCGACTGGCAACCGGCAATGACTTTGATGAGAACACCGGCCAAATCATTGAGGGTCGGGACGTTGTATTGCTCAACGAAGCCGAGACCCGTAGTCTTCAGGCCCGTTTAGAAGATAAAGCCTGGCGGGTGTCTGGCCTAGAAGAGCGCCCCAGCACACGTAAACCAGCCCCTCCCTTCATCACTTCCACCCTGCAGCAAGAAGCCAACCGCAAGCTGCGTCTGTCGGCCCGAGACACCATGCGGACCGCCCAAAGCTTGTACGAAAAGGGCTTTATTACCTATATGAGAACGGACTCCGTTCATCTGTCCCAGCAGGCCATCGAAGCCGCCCGCAGTGGAGTCGAGACTCTATATGGCAAGTCCTACCTCAGCCCTAAACCACGTCAGTACACCACCAAAAGCAAAGGCGCTCAAGAGGCCCATGAAGCCATTCGCCCCGCAGGCAGCAGCTTCCGCACCCCCAAAGAAACAAAGCTGCAGAAAAACGAGTTGGCCCTCTACGATCTGATTTGGAAGCGTACTATTGCAACCCAGATGGCAGAGGCCCGCCAAACTTTCATCACAGTGAACTTGCAGGTCGAGGACGCGGGCTTCCGAGCCAGCGGTAAACGCATCGATTTTCCGGGCTTCTTCCGGGCCTACGTTGAAGGGTCCGATAATCCTGATGCGGCACTGGATGATCAAGAGGTAATCCTGCCGCCGCTCAAAGAAGGCGATACACCTGAATGCAAAGAACTCAGCGCCATCGGCCACGAAACGCAGCCTCCCGCTCGCTTCACCGAAGCCAGCCTCGTCAAAACCTTAGAAAAAGAAGGCATTGGTCGACCCAGTACCTACGCTTCTGTCATCGGCACAATTATTGATCGTGGCTATGCCCAAAAAGGTGGCAATGCTTTAATACCCACCTTCACGGCCTTTGCTGTCACAACGCTACTCGAGAAACACTTCCCCGATCTCGTGGATACCAGCTTTACTGCTCGAATGGAAAAAACCCTGGATGAAATTTCCATGGGTGAAGCAGAGTGGCTCCCCTACCTCACAAAGTTTTACTCTGGCGACACAGGTCTAGAAGGTCAGGTCAAAGAACGGGAAACACAAATTGATCCAGCAGAAGCTCGGACTATTGATCTTGCGGACCTCGAAGCAACCGTTCGAATTGGGCGATTTGGCCCCTATGTAGAATCTGTGGATGGAGACAGCGAAAAATCTGTTAAAGCATCGCTACCAAAGGATCTAACGCCCGCCGATCTGAGTCCTGAACAAATTCAGCAAGTTCTGAAACAAAAGCTAGAGGGACCAGAGAAGCTAGGTCTCCATCCAGAAACAGGAGAGCCAATTTACGTTCTGTTAGGAGCCTACGGTCCCTATGTGCAGTTAGGTGACGTCACAGAAGAAAACAAAAAACCAAAGCGCTCTTCTCTGCCCAAGGGTGTGGCAATGGAAACCGTCACACTAGAGCAGGCTGTGAACCTATTGGCCCTTCCGCGTTTATTAGGGGTTCACCCTGAATCAGGCCGCAACATTAAGGTGGGTCTCGGACGGTTTGGCCCCTATGTTCTGCATGATCAGGGCAAAGAGGGCAAAGACTATCGTTCTCTAAAAAAAGAGGATGATTTATTCACTATTGGCTTAGAGCGGGCCTTAGAGCTACTAGCTCAACCCAAAAGGGGACGAGGACAACGATCACAAAAGACTGCCCTAAAGGAACTAGGTGCCCATCCCGGTGATGAAGCACCAGTCAACGTCTACGACGGTCCCTACGGCCCCTATATTAAGCACAACAAAACCAACGTATCGATTCCCGAAGGACAAAAGGTAGAAGATCTAACACTAGAACAGGCCGTAGACCTATTGGCAACAAAAGAATCAAGTAAGTCAACAAAGCGAAAATCAACGCGAACAGCATCGAAAACAAAAAAAACAACGACAAAAAAGACAGCAGCTAAAAAAACAACGGCAAAACAGACAACGGCGAAGAAAGCAACATCTAAGAAGGCAACATCTAAAAAATCCTGAGCAAGTCACTTCACCGAGTCATGTCCTTATGATCGGCGCCGTTCAAGAGAATGTCTGAAGCGCAAGCTCAACTTCAGCACTAGGACAGTGCTGCTGCCAATTTGCCTGCAGAACACCTCTAAGCTCATTCGCAGGTGAGGGACGTCCGGTTAGATAGCCCTGCACGATGGGGCAATTGAGAGACCTTAACAGGTCCAGTTGTTCTGTATTATCAATGCCTTCGGCAATCACCGTTAGATCGAGTGCTCGTCCTAGGGCAATAACGGCATGAATAATTTCTAGTTCTTTGGCTTCTGACCACAGATTTTGGATAAAAGCTCGATCAATCTTGAGAGTATCCAACGGTAGCTGAGTTAAGTAATTCAGAGACGAGTACCCTGTACCGAAGTCATCCATCGCAATACGAACACCCATCGCTTGAATCTGTGCCAGGATCCCTTGGGTCACATCAATATTCTTAATGGCAGTCGATTCAGTAATTTCTAGTTCAAGAGAGCTGGGGTCGAGCTGAGTCTCTTGCAGAATGTCAGCAATCATTTCTACTAGGTTTGGCTCATAGAACTGACGCGCAGATAAATTGACAGCAATTGATAGAGGCTGCAGGCCCTCTTGTTGCCATTCCACAGCTTGCTGACAGGCCGTGCGCAATACCCACTCTCCAATTTCAATAATTAGGCCCGTTTCTTCTGCCAGAGGAATAAAGGTTGCCGGAGGAATCAAGCCCTTCTCAGGATGCTGCCATCGCAAAAGCGCTTCAATCCCAATAAATCTGCCACTTAAGAGATCAACCTGGGGCTGATAGTGCAGTAATAGCTCCTGACGATCTAGGGCATGGCGGAGTCCGTTGCGAAGCACAAACTGTTCAGAGGCTTCAGAGTTCATGACTCGATTATAGAGTTGATAGATTCCGCGTCCTCGTTCTTTAGCTTGGTAGAGCGCTACGTCTGCATTTTTTAAGAGCGTCTCGGCTTCCTTACCGTCAGCCGGATAGAAGGCAATGCCAATGCTGGTATTGACATAGATATCATGGCCTTCAAGGGGAATGACCTCTCGAAAAGCTTCTAAGATACGCTGTGCCGTTCGAGTTGCATCCTCAACATGATCGATATTTGGCAGCAGCAGCGTAAATTCATCACCGCCCCATCGAGCAACGGTGTCGCTCTCTCGCAAGCAGTGCTTAACGCGATTAGCCACTTCCTGCAGCAGGGCGTCGCCTGCAGAGTGGCCCAGGGTATCATTGATTGTTTTGAACCGATCTAAGTCCATAAACATGACCGCTAAGCTGTGTTGAGATCGCCGTGCTTCAGCCAAAGAAAGGTTAAGGCGATCCGTAAACAAAATGCGGTTAGGTAAACCCGTCAAAGCATCATGAAAAGCCTGTAGCTGAATAATCTCATCTTTATACTGACGCTGCAGTGCGGCACTAATGCTAGTAGCTAGGGTTGAAACGATTGACTCTTCCTGAGCAGACCAACGATGCTCCTCAACGCAGCTATCTAATTCAATAAAGCCCCAAAAACTACCGCTGACGATAATGGGGACAACCATTAATGACAAAATGTCATCCTGGACAAGTTGCTGACGTTCTAGCTCAGGCAACGCCCGAACCGAGTCTCGAATGATACCGCCGTTCGCCAAAATTGGCAGCCATCGCTGCAGATATGAATTATTGTAAGGCTGCTGCTGTCGATGAGAGGTACCACGCACTGAAGAAACAGCATCCCGCCTCCATTCAAAGCGCAGGCTAGCGAGCAGGGACTCAGCTTGAAGATGATTTTCGACAACACAAATGCGATCAACACCCGCCACCTCTCCGAAGGTTGCTAATGCTTTGGAGATGGCTGTTTCATAATCAACATTGGTAAGTAGATGCGCTGTGGACTTAGCCACACTCTGCAGAAGATGATCGCGTTTGAGAAGCTCAGATTCTGCATGCTTGCGCTGAGTGACATCAAATAAGCAGCAGCGAACCAGGCTTGATTCTGAAATGTAGTGAATCGACTGCTCAAAAACTTTACCTGCAATCTCAACTTCACGACTAAGGATGTTGTGACTCGATTGCTTAATGAGAGCCATCAACCCCTGCATCACCGGATGATCCAGGCCCAAGCTATGCAAATTCGGGAAATCCTGCATTGCCGCAGGATTCAGATAGGTCAGCTCTCCCCGAAGATTAACCTCAAACATAGGACTCGGGATAATTTCGGGAAAGGAGGCTAAACGAACAAGGGAAGCCGCCTCAAAGTTAGGCTGCTGAGGGTGATCGATAATAATCGTACCGCGTGCATTATGCACTTCAGTCAGTAAATCTTCGTAGCCACGTCCCTCGCAGTAATCTTGAAATTCTTGATCCGTCAGTGGATCTAAAATGAAATAATTAGCCTTTGCCTGACAGCCAAATCGAATCTGGTCGCCATGGCCAAGACGTGTAGATAGACAGGGTTCAGCATTGACCTTAGTTCCGTTTGAGCTAGCTGTCCCTTGAAGATTGCCATCAATTAGCAAGAAGCTATAGTCATTAGGATTTGTGCTCGTTAGCCGCAAAAAGATAGCATGCTGCCTTGAAACATCTTTAGACTCTAATACAATCGCATTGGTTGGATCCCTACCCACAAAATAGGAAGAGGCCTTCAATTCAATAACGCGATGCCCCTCACCTTCATCCATGACCAGTAGGTGTCTCGTTCTCTTTAAATTGGTCGTAACAGTTACAGCCACGTTCCCATGCAAAAGTAAGGTGTGCTTAGCAGCGATAGATTCATCTCTCTTGTCTTAAGATGCCCAAAAACGCCCCAATGAGATGCATAAGGGGCACTTGAAATATCCACATTTTTTCCATGGGAAACACGACCAAGATCTCTTCTTTCAGAGAATGACAGCGTAGATTTTTACAGGCGCTAGTATTCGCAGAATCATGGGAGCAGTGACACAAACTCACTCATGAGTCTTAAATTCTTTTAATCACTAAAGATTGATATCGCTACCCTTGACAGCCCGAAAACAGCTCAGCAACAAGCTAATTGCCCTGCAACTCATTTGGCGAACACATTTATTTTGCACTGTCACAATTACATCCCCAGCTTAAAGACTGGCGTTGAGATCAGCATCCGTATAAACATCGATATTTCTGCAAGTTGATGGTCTAAACAGTGGAAAAACCGAAGAAAAAAGGCAGCACAGAACATCTGGGATATCACTTGAGAGAGAGTATCCATCTGCGACAGAATCTATATTCTGTTGTGGTTGCCATCACCTCTGCCGTCCAATAGGCTGAGAACAGCCCACTGCCACCCTTAGATTTATGGACAATTTCCTCCCCATCGCTTACTTTCAAGAAAAATTTGTTCCGTTTGCAGAGGCCAATATCTCCATTGCAACCCATGCCCTGCACTATGGGACAGGCGCCTTCGGAGGGATGCGGGGTCTGCCCAATCCGCAAAATCCACGCGAGATTTTGCTGTTTAGACTTGATCGCCATTGTCAACGCCTGAGCCAGAGTGCCCAGTTTCTCCACTACGAGTTGCCTGCTGAGCAAATCCAAAAAGCAATTACTGAATTTGTGCACCAGAATCAGCCTCAGAACCCCTTCTATATTCGCCCCTTTGTCTATACCTCTGATCTGGGGATTGCGCCACGATTGCACAAAATTGAAAAAAGCTTCTTTATTTATGGCATTGAGTTGGGAGATTATCTGTCACCAGACGGTGTGAGCTGCCGCATCAGCTCGTGGCTACGGCAGGAAGACCGTAGTCTACCGCTCAGAGGCAAGATCAGTGGTGCTTACATCACATCTTCACTGGCTAAAACTGAGGCCGTAGAGTCAGGCTTTGATGAAGCTATTTTAATGAATACCCAGGGCAAGGTCAGCGAGGCCTCGGGCATGAACATTTTTGTGATTAGACAGGGACGCATTTTCACTCCCCCCACCGATCAAGACATCCTGGAAGGCATTACCCGCGATAGCCTCATTCAGCTCGCCCGTGACATTGGCTTAGAAGTAGTGGAGCGCCCCATCGATAAGTCAGAGCTGATTATTGCAGACGAAGTGTTTCTCAGTGGAACGGCGGCCAAAGTTACGCCGGTCAAGCGGGTCGAGAACTTTGTTCTGCCCAGCAACAATCCCCTCACGCAAAAACTGAGAGACAAGTTGACGGCCATCACTGAAAACCGGGATCCGACCTATCAGGATTGGACCTTTCCGATTTCACTAGACTAATTGACGATTCAAATCTCATTTCTAATCAGACCGAATGATATCTGAACAGAACCATAAAGCTGGACCCACACATTAGCAGAATTCACATATCATTAAGTTTTGCAAAGTCATGAAAGCCCACTAGCGAAGCTGCATGAATGGGGTTAGATATTTGTTTTCTAGACCCAGTCACGGTAAAGGCGACAACCCCGTGTACAATGCTTTAAGAGAGAGCGAACCCTACTTTGTCCTTTGAGTGAATACCTTTTACCCTTTGGTGTTCTACACATCAGCCAAAGTCATGCGTTTGTAACCCTCTTTTACGATGGCCGAAAGCCGGTCAAAGACCATCGTATTGGTACAGCTCTGCTGTAGAGCATGGAGTTTGTCACCGGTCGTTACATTTATTTTGTAGTACCCGTGATGTGCCATTACTGATAGAAATTATTATTGGACTGAAGGCTGAACTTCTTCTCATATCAGGTTGCAGTAGGGGTGCCCCTCTCGAAGCTGGTACTAGATATTTACATACTTTTGATACTGAGGGTAATCAATGAGATTTCGCGCTTTAATTGTTGCATTCTTTGCAGTTTGTTTAGGGATGTTTGCAGCTACTCAGACTGCTTTAGCTGTTACCCCGGCTGGTCTAACCTACGACCAAGTCAAAAATACTGGCCTTGCTGATAACTGCCCAAGCTTAGTGGGTGACACCAGTGGCTCCATATCAGTGAGTTCAGGTCAGTCCATCGTTGATCTGTGTATGCATCCAACTTCTTTCTATGTAAAGGAAGAACCTAAGAATGCTCGCAGAGAGGCTGAGTTTGTCACGGCAAACGTGATGACTCGATTCACCACGACGCTGGAATCAGTGTCAGGTCCGCTTTCTTCTAGTGGAAGCGGTCTTACTTTCACAGAAAAAGATGGAATTGATTTTCAGGCCATCACTGTTCAGATTCCTAACGGTGAGCGGGTTCCTATGCTGTTTACAGTTAAACAGCTAGTTGCAGAGGCAAGCGGTAGCTCTATTGAGCCAGGTACGGCGTTTGAAGGACAATATACGGTTCCTTCTTACCGAACATCAAACTTCCTTGATCCCAAGGGACGAGGTGTTGCGGCGGGTTACGACAATGCAGTTGCGATACCTGCAGGCGCTGATGCTGATGAACTAAATCGCGCCAATGCAAAACGTTTTGACGTGTCGAAGGGTGAGATTGCACTGAACGTCTCAGCCGTTGATAGTGAAACTGGTGAGTTCACGGGAACTTTTGCAAGCGAGCAGTTTGCAGACTCTGATTTAGGTGCTGTTGACCCGCTTGAAGTCAGAATTGAAGGTATTGTTTACGGCCGAGTAGAGTAGTTCTTCTGAGTTCGACTATAGCTTCGGTATTTTCAACGACTGGGAGAGTTCAGTATTCTCTCAGTCGTTTTTTGCATTTTTGGCGTGGGGAAAATGCAGCATGAAGACTAGCGGTGTAGAGCTTCAGATGAGAAATCAGTAATTTTGCTGATGCTTATTGTGACCGAGATTTCTAATCTTAGAGAAGGCTCTATCGGTTAATAGAGGGCCTCTCCATGGTAATAATTTCCGATCGATCAGTTCATCTATTACTTACACGCATGCTTTCAACCTGCACTCAAGAGCTTAAGAGCGAAAGTCTACAACTTCTGCAGGGCTATCAGTCTAATCCCAGTACACAGGTCCGAAACAAGTTAGTGCAGATGAACTTGGGGTTGGTGCGCAAAGAAGCTCATCGATGGGTCCACAATTCGGGAGAAAATTTTGAGGACTTGCTACAGGTCGGTTGCTTTGGTTTAATTCAGGCGATTGAGAGATTCGATCTAACAAAGGGTAGTGCGTTCAGTTCCTTTGCAACGCCCTATATTCGAGGTGAGATTCAGCACTATCTACGGGATAAGAGTCCGCAGGTTCGGATTCCACGCCGATGGCAGGAGCTGCAGCGACAGGCAGCTCAGGTCACACATCGGATGCGGGACAATCTGCAGCGACAACCAACCGAGGCTGAGGTTGTTGAAGCGTTGGGCATTTCGCTGACGGAATGGCAGGAGGCCAAGGTAGCGATGTCTAACCGTTCGCCCCTCAGTTTAGATATGCCTATTCAGCAGGCTGAGAGTGAGTCAACGTCTTTGGGCGATCTGTTAACGGATGGCCACTATCGAAGTTTCCAACTGGCTCAAGAAGATCAGATTCGGGTTCAGCAGGCTTTAGCAAAGCTGGAAAAGCGAACGTCTCAGGTACTGGAGTTTGTCTTTCTGTACGATTTGACTCAGAAAGAAACCGCAGAGCGTTTAGGAATCAGTGCGGTCACGGTTTCTCGGCAGGTCAAGAAAGGATTGACGGCGCTGCGACACCTGCTTAAGGGAGCCGACGAGGCTACGGAGGAAGTTGACGTTTAGTCCATCGATATTCTGAAAAGTATTTATAATAAGCTTTGCAGCAGATTTTAATAGGAATAACGGTGTGATTAAGCTCATTTTTTGGGGAACGCCTCAATTTGCTGTACCAAGTCTTGTACGCTTGCTTGAAGAGCCAGATATTGAGGTTTTGGGAGCTGTCACTCAACCCGATCGGCGACGAGGACGGGGGAAGCAGTTGCTTCCCTCAGCTGTCAAAGAAACAGCGTTAAAGCATGGTTTGCCGGTATGGCAGCCGCATTCTGTCAAAAAAGATGCGGAGACGCTGGAGGTGTTGCGATCGCAACCCGTCGATGCATTCATCGTTGTTGCTTACGGCCAAATCCTGTCCCCGGAGATACTCGCCATTCCTCGTTTAGGCTGCATTAACAGTCATGGATCCCTACTGCCAGCTTATCGAGGTGCAGCCCCTATTCAATGGGCTTTACATGACGGTCAAAAAGCCACGGGCCTAACAACAATGTTGATGGATGTCGGCATGGACACGGGGGATATGTTGTTGAAGTCAACCACTAATATTGATCCTTTTGAGAACGCCCACGAGCTTGCAGAAAGGCTATCACAACTCTCTGGGAATCTATTGGTAGAGACCCTAACCCAACTGGAGAAACACACGATTGTTCCCATCCCCCAAGATGAAGCGCAAGCAACCTATGCACGTCTGATCAAGAAAGACGATTTTCGCTTAGACTGGGCCAACCCAGCCCTGTTACTCCATAATCAGGTGCGCGGTTTTTTCCCATTCTGCATAGCTAGCTTTCGAGGACAGCCCCTTAAAATCACTGCGACAGTCCCCTTCGACGCCCAAGGCACCCCACTATTGAGCGGAAGCAGATCGCTCCCAGCTCTTGAACAGCTCGTCAACAAAGTACCAGGGGATGTTGTGTCCATCGCCAAGAATAAAGGCCCTATCATCCAAACAGGAGAGGGATATCTTTTGCTAAAAACAGTACAGCTATCTGGCAAAAAACGTCAGTCTGGCTGGGATTTCGCCAACGGCTTACATTTATCAATTGAAGAAACTCTGGAAAATGGATAGATTGTCCTAAGATCTGTTTCAATCTCATTTATTGCTAGATACAATTCGATCCTGTTGTTACACCAGCGCATCAATTACAATTATTTATCATGCAAAGAAATTGCAAAACCTGGTCTATTTTAGAATCGCTGTGGCCAAGCTGTGTTCCTCCGTTCAAGTTAGTGTTTTAGCTATTCCCCAGTTAGGATGGTAAAACAAACCCACAACAAACCCATGCAATAGTCCGGTTGATCAGTCTGCAATACCTATGAGTTCCTCCGAACAGTCTTCTAAATTTACTGATCCTTCACAGAAGGACCGCTCCAGTGCTGTGTCTCCACAGGCACCGGATATAAAAAAGACAGGTGGCTCGAAAGGACACACGGCCAGCGAGATCCTTCTGCATCGCCCTCGTCGCCCCACACCACCGGAGCCGCAGCCGGAGTCTGAGACACCCGCAGAAGCCACCACCCCTATTCCAGACGACAGCTCAACCGCCGACTTGGGTGCACAACAGCCCATTCCCTCTCCCAGTGAGCCAATGCAGTATCGGGCCATTGGGCTTGTACGGGGCACGTACAAGCCATCAGAGGAACAATTCAATCGAGGGACCCTCGTCACGGAAGACGGGACGCATTTAGATGCAGTCCTGCTAGGGCAGGTCATGAGCCTCGTCAAAAAGTATCTCGATTTAGAGCAACCCTACCTTTGGGTGGTTTATCCCAGAACCCGTGACAAACAAGAGACCCTACACGTCCAAATAGTAGGTGTCTGGTCAGATGAAGGATTTGGGGCAGAAGAAGAGTCAGCTGATGAGCCATCCGAAACCAACACAGCCAATAGCGCTGGATTAGCAGCCCCCCTTCAAGATGGCTACTTCTCAGTGCGGGGCCAAGTCGTCTTTCACTCGCCGGAGAAGCAGTTTGTACTGGTCAAGATTCAGCAGGCACCGCGCAAAAGCTCTGATCGCCCTAAAGACTTCAAGCTCAAGCTGCTGGGGACTCTTGAAGGGCAGCCCATTGGCTACTTCTGGGATCTACAGGTCCAACGCCAAGGCAACGCCCTAGCCATCACAGCTGGCACCTCCGTGGCCATGGTCCCCCTGAAGAAACGCAAAAAGTCTGGGTCTCCACATCCTAAGAAGAAATCAGACGCACCCCGGGTAGGTCACGGTAAGCCGGTAACTGCACCGAAGAGGGGGCCACGCACCATTGAGCCTCCCATCAAGCGGCAGGCCCGTTCTTCAGGGAATGAGTAAGTCAATAACAATCTAACGGCTGCTCGATAAATCTCCTTTTGACAGGGCATTTTGGGCTTTGCTAGTCTAGCTAAATGGTTCTGGAAGGGGAATACAGAGTGGATATTCAGATTGGTCGGAGTAAAATCGCGCGCCGCGCCTATGGCATGGACGAGATTGCTCTGGTTCCAGGACAGCGGACATTGGACCCGCGATTAGCAGATACCCGTTGGGAGATTGGTGGCATTCATCGAGACATTCCCATTATTGCTAGCGCAATGGATGGTGTTGTCGATGTCAGGATGGCGGTTCAGCTCTCTCAGCTTGGTGCCCTGGGTGTCCTCAATCTAGAGGGCATTCAAACTCGATACGCAGACCCAGAGCCAATTCTCAAACAAATTGCTCAGGTCGAAGTCACAGGTTTTGTGACGTTAATGCAAAAGCTTTATGCTGAACCGATCAAGCCGGAGCTAGTACGTCAGCGGATTCAGGAGATTAAGCAGCAGGGTGGTATTGCAGCAGTGAGCGGCACTCCTGTTGCAGCCAGTCAGTACGGCATTATTGCCGCAGAAGCCGGTGCTGACTTGTTTTTTGTCCAGGGAACCGTGGTCTCAACGGCCCACCTATCACCGGAATCGGTCACACCTCTTGATTTAGCAGGTTTTTGCCAAGAAATGCCGATTCCTGTAGTGATGGGCAACTGTGTCACCTACGACGTGACCCTTAATTTGCTCAAAGCGGGTGCTGCGGGTGTGATGGTCGGGATTGGTCCAGGAGCCGCCTGTACGTCTCGGGGAGTACTGGGCGTCGGTGTTCCTCAAGCAACCGCCATTTCTGACTGCGCAGCAGCCCGCGATGACTACTACCAACAAAGCGGTCAGTACATCCCCATTATTGCCGATGGCGGCTTGGTGACGGGCGGTGATGTTTGTAAGTGTATTGCCTGCGGGGCCGATGCCGTCATGATGGGATCTCCCTTTGCCAGAGCCAGCGAAGCCCCTGGTCAAGGCTTTCACTGGGGGATGGCGACACCTAGCCCCGTTCTGCCGCGAGGCACCCGAATTCGCGTGGGTACGACAGGCACGTTAGAGCAGATCCTGAAGGGGCCAGCTCAGCTCGACGACGGCACCCATAACTTTTTAGGCTCTCTGCAAACTAGCATGGGTACGTTGGGCGCGAAAGACATCAAAGAAATGCAACAAGTGGAAGTTGTCATTGCTCCCTCACTGTTAACAGAAGGAAAAGTTTATCAGAAGGCTCAGCACTTAGGAATGGGCAAGTAGGCCCATTTTATTCTGTGTACGAGGAGTTCGTCATAGGACTTTACGGCAAAAGACGTGGCAAACGGAGATGACTTGCATACAATAGATATGTGCGGAGACAAATGTTTCCGTTCACTCCTCACACCACACTCCGCCTGAGCGTATGTTCGGGCGGCTTCCTGTATATAGCTTTGTTGTATACGGGATTCGATAGCTAAATTTACATCGAAGTGCAGGAGTTCCTGGTATCGTGAGAACTGTAGATAAAATGATCGCAAGGGTCTCCAAGCATGTCAGAAGGTTCAAAGTTAGTTTTGGACGTCACGGACGATACGTTTAAAGAGAAAGTAATCGATTGTGATGTTCCGGTATTAGTAGACTTTTGGGCTCCCTGGTGTGGTCCTTGTCGCATGGTTGGACCTGTTGTTGCTGAAATTGCTGAGCAATACGAAGGTCAAATCCAAGTCTTCAAAGTCAATACGGATGAGAATCCTCAGGTTGCCAGTCAGTACGGCATCCGCAGCATCCCAACTCTGATGATCTTTAAAGGAGGTCAGCGTGTTGATATGGTTGTGGGCGCGGTTCCAAAAACAACCTTAGCAACGACACTTGAGAAATATTTGTAAGCCCTGTATTTACTAGGTCTTGGAGATATCTCAAAGTTTCCAGCCGAAATTGTTACGGTGAGCACGAAGAATAGAGGGAGTCTAGTATTAGGCTCCCTTTGTTTTGGAGGTCAGACTGGTGCTGGGCAAGGGATGCTGCGTCTGCCGTACTTTGATGCCACACGGCAATCCGTTCACTCATAGGGTTTGGATCAAGGTCTATGGCCTCTTTTTCTGATGTAAACGATATTGATATTCTCTATAGCCGTCTGCAGAAGCTCGTCGATCATCTGCCAGATTTGGAGAACAATGATTTAATCCATCAGGCGCTGATGACGGTGCTGCAGATAGCGGCGGGGCAAGCAGATCGCCTCGACTGGAAGATTCTTAGTGCTTCGCTGCAGGATTTAGAAAAGGGATTTGAGACCTTTCATCCCTATCGACACGTGCGTAAGATTTCTATCTTTGGGTCTGCTCGCATCCCGTCAGATAGCCCAGAGTATCAGCTCGCCATTGCATTTGCTCGCTGCGTGGTAGAGCAAGGATTCATGGTAATGACGGGAGCTGGCGGTGGGATTATGGAGGCCGGGAATCAAGGGGCAGGGGCAGAAAAATCCTTTGGTCTCAATATTCAACTTCCGTTTGAGCAGGGCGCAAATCCCTTCATCACCCATAATGACAAGCTGATTGACTTCAAGTACTTTTTCACCCGCAAGCTGTTTTTTCTCCGGGAGACAGATGCGATCGCACTTTTTCCGGGGGGATTTGGAACCCAAGACGAAGCCTTTGAATGTCTAACGTTGATTCAAACAGGGAAATCTGCTCCGATTCCGTTGGTGCTAATCGACAAACCCGGCGGAACGTACTGGTCAGAGTGGGATGCCTACATCAAGAAGAATCTGGCCGATCGCGGCCTCATTAATCCCGACGATCGCAATTTATACATGATTACCGATGATTTGGCGACGGCCTGCTCGGCCATTTCTGACTTCTATCGGGTCTACCACTCTAGTCGCTATGTGGGCGACCGCTTCGTGATCCGCCTCAACCAGACACTTTCAGAGGCTGAATTGACAACCCTCAATCAGCAGTTTAGCGACATTTTGCTTTCGGGCCAGATTGAGACCTGTGCTGCCCTTCCTGAGGAAAGCCAGATGCCCCAACCCCATCAAACCCAAGATGCAACGGAGCATCTGCCTCGATTGATCTTCCACTTTAACCAGCGTGATCACGGTCGCCTCTACCAGATGATCAGGGTGCTCAATCAAATGGGCCAGAAGGCTGATAAGCATCCTGAGCGTAAGTAAAGCGGCCCTTAGTTAACTTTGATGCTGGAATACAGAATTTTTAGATGTCTTGGCTGGATAGCGATGAAGCTTCTAGATACTGTTGGACGCCCTGACTCATTTCCAGTAAATTGGGCGCAATTTTCTGAGACAGATAGTTTTCTACAACCGAGGCAACGTGGCCTCTGACCAGATCGGGAATGCCCTCTAGCTGCTGAGGATTGATGGCGAGACGGCCCCGATTTTCCACGACGGTGTGGGAACCATCTTCAACAAACCGATTTTCTCCACCACAGCTCACGGCCTTGGTAAAGGCATGGGTTTCAATACGCCAGATCAAAGTATAAGTGTCTGAATCCCAAATATTGTGCTCGGTCCAGGACAGCATATCGTCACTGAGAATGCTGCGAGCCAGGGCTGGAATCTCTCCGCCGCCGTGCCAATGGTTGATGCAAAAAAGCTGCCCGCGAACGTCACGTCGGGACTTGATGTCGATGCTGCGGACGTTGGGCAGGTAGGGAATCAGATCTAAAAGCTGATCTCGATAGGTCTGGAAAACCAAGGGGCGGGGAAAGGGGATACGGGTGTCGCATTCGATATTCAACGATCCTGACCCTGTAAGCGATGGGCCTATCGTCTCTTATTCGGTTACGGGCGGCAAGGGGGCGGCCTGGATTAGGGGAAACCAGTGACCCACGGGGCCGGGGCCTTGACCAATCTGCAGAGCATGATGGAGAGCTTGGGTAATGTAGTCTTTAGCGGCTTTAACGGCGTTGAGAGGCGGTTGACTGAGGGCTAACTGGGCTGCAATCGCAGCGGAGAGGGTACAGCCAGTACCGTGGGTGTTAGGAGTGGGCACAGGGTCAGCCTTTAGGACTTCAAGTTGCTGACCATCGAACCAAACATCGGTGCCCTGCAGGTCGCCTGTGCAGCCACCGCCCTTAATGAGGACAGACTGAGAGCCAAGCTGGTGAATGGCGATAGCGACGGCTTTCATATCCTGTAGGGTCTCAATGGACTGATCACTGAGGATTTCGGCTTCATAGCGATTGGGGGTCAGGATGAGGGCGTGAGGGATTAGATGGGTTTTTAGGGTTGAGATCGCATCTTCATCAATCAACCGCGCTCCAGCTCGGGACACCATCACTGGATCCACCACCAGGGTCTGAAGATTGTTTTTCTGAACAGTCTGAGCAACGGCCAAGATAATCTCAGCATTGGGCAACATGCCAGTCTTGACAGCATCAAAGCCAATATCTTCAGCAACTGCCTCAATTTGAGCAATCACAGCCTCAGGGGATAAGACATCTACTCGCGTGACCGCCATAGTATTCTGGGCCGTCACGCAGGTAATCGCGCTGGTGCCGTGTACTTGGTTGAAGGCAAAGGTCCGCAAATCAGCTTGGATGCCAGCACCACCACCGCTATCAGAACCGGCAATGGTTAAGGCGACTGGAACAGGGCGGTAAGTTAGAGGCAGCATATAAGGTACGCAATTTATCTCAAATCATAAGGGGTTATTTACAAACGGCGTGAACGAGCGCAGTCCAAAAATTCATGGGCTATCTTGGAAACGTAAAGTTTTGGTTTGACCGAGAACGGATGCCATCAAAGCCCAGATCCGCAACAAAATGGGGAAAGGTTCTAGTCAGTGTCGCCATTGTTGTTGGCATTGGAGTTGCGATCGCACCTTCCCTCACCCTTAAAGGGGTGCCGCTGCCAATTATTTTTAAGTTTTTAACAGACGGTCCAGCCCGCGAAGCATACTTCGACAAGGATAAGGCTACGCTGCACGACCGGCTGCAAGAGCTAAACATCGAAAACGAAATCAAGGACTATTATCGGCCTCAGTTTCAAGATGAACAGGAACTTGATCTGCACATTCATCAAGTGTTCTACGATCTCTCTGGCTACATCGGCAAGTCCTACGTTGTCACCTCCCAGGGAACCCTGAAGCTAAGAGATCTCGACTTCCAGTTTTGGGCCAGATTAGCAGAAGAGGTGGGCGTCATTTCCGACTCTTACTACAGCACTGATGGCATCCCCTACGTGGTCAGCAAAGAGGGCATTGTTGCCCGCTATGAAACCATTGCCCCTCTTTACCCCAGGAAATGGCTGAAAAAAAAGCTCAGAAAGCAGCGCGGAGCGAAAAAAACATAGCCCTGTGCGATCTACTTAACGGATCGAGACCTCATTTTCATCAACGCCCGGAGCTGCTGACGCAGGTAAGGCAAATTGGCCGGTCGTCCTCCATAACGCCACCCCACATAGGCATGGGAAATTTCAGCAACAATATCAGCTAGTCCAGGAGACTGCTGTTGAATCTGCTGGACGTATTCCTGCGGTGTCTGTTGAGATCGCTTGGGTAGACCACGTTCCCTAAGCTGCTTCAGCATTTGCTGGTAGAGCCGCACAATTGGCGGTAGCGTTGACAGCCAGCGACGATAGCGCCAGCTACGCCACAGCAGTCGGCCTAGCCAGCCAGCGAATACAAGCCCCACAACCAAGAGCAACCCGGTCACAATCCCTTGCCAGCCGCTCAAAAGGCTGAGGCGAGCAAAAGCAGACGCAATTAGGGCGAATAAACCACTCAGCAGTCCCGTGAGCGGAGACGGCAACCATCCTGCCACCCAGTTCCAGAACTGACGCAGCACCGTGAAGGTCTGATTCTGCTCCACCGAAGGCGGAACCAAAGCATGGCCTGGAATCGGATCAAAAGCGAACCAGCCATACTTCGGAAAGTACACTTCAGTAATCGCATAGGCATCGGTGTTCTTGACCACGTACATGCCCGTCAAAGCATTGAACTGACCCGAACCAAATCCCGTCGTCAACCGGGCCGGAATGCCCAAAGAGCGCAGCATCACCGTCAGCGTCGTGGAGAAATGATCAGGGTACCCGCCCTCATACTGAAACAAAAAGGCATCCACCAAATCCTGATCGTCAGTTAGCGGCGGCAGATTGGGCTGGAGGGTGTAGTTTTGCTTGAGTGCCTGGGCAAGGAACAGAGACTTTTCATAGGCCGAGGTGGGCATCTGGTCAGCCTTAGACAGTAATTCCTCTGCCTGCTGGCGCACAGGTTGGGCAATCTCAACCGGAATCTGGAGATAGGGCTGAATCTTTGCGGGATAGTCTGTGGTCGCTTGGCTCAGTAGGGTGCGATCACGGTAGGGCACCTCTGAAATCACGGTGTAGGTAAGCCCCTCCTCTAGCTGAACGGGCGATCGTAAGCTTCCCTCTAAATCAACAGCAATCTCTCGGGTAGGGAAATAAATCTCTTTAGGCTGACTCAGGGCCGGAATCAGATTCGGGAAATCCGCCAGAATAGAATAGGTTTGAACAATCTCTTTGCTTTGACCTTGGGCCACTGTCGGAGGCGTAAAAAAGCGATAGGACCAAGCCGGACGCTTCAGGGTCTTGACGTTGTCATTGCGTGAGATGGTCCAGCCTTGGCCGGTGTATTGGTCAAAGGAGAGAACTCGCCAAAATCCCTCAGCTTGCGATCTCACCCGCATCACTACCTTTGGCGTCAGGCTACCGCGCAAATTCTGGTTCATGGTCTGGTTGAAACCACTGTAAAACTCAGAATCAAGCTGGCCGGTTTCAGCCCCATCAGCAAAAGTTTGACCGCCTTCTCCAGCCTGAGAGGGATCGCCCTTCACATAGCCAGGGTTGACAATCTTTTGACCATCAAACTGTCCCTGAAACTCAATGGGATTGCTGACTGGAAACGTTCGGATTTGATACCCCGGAAGTCGAGGCAATAGCGCAAAAATCGTTAGCCCCAGGATAACTACGGTGAGCAGAACCCCGAGAAGCCTGCGCGGCGCAAGGGAGATCTGCTGCTTGACTGCTCCCAGACCCAAGCGAGAGCGATAGTCCAGCATCAACACCGGGAGAGCAATCGCTAAAAATAGAAGTAAAAATCCCCCAAAAGCTGTCGTCTCACTGATTGTCGCCGCAACCCCCAGCAAAATAACGCCAATCACGGCAGAATAGCCCAGATCTTTTCGCCGAGGCATATCGAAGGTATGTAAAACCTGCAGCTGAATCAAGAGTTCAGCGAGGGCAACTCGTGAATCGCCCAATTGCGTCACCAGCCGAGACAGAAAAAAGAATAAAACCAGCAGCATTCCCACTGCAATACCAATCTTGGCCCCCAGATTACGTCGACGCCGTTGGCGGTAGCTCCAAGCTGCCCCCATCAAACTCAAGGGAATGGCCCATAGCCCGTTCCCTGTAGCGGCAGCCATATCCGTCGCCAGGATACCAACCGACACCAAAGCCTGCACGCTGACGCGCAGCGCCACGGAGTCCTCCACAAGCGCCACAGCATGAGACGAAGTTTTAGGAAACCTCAATTGCTGGAATCTTTGGCGCAGTGCAGTGCTCATGGGTAGTCTTCAAACGGTAGGGCAATACTCTGTCTTAGTCTGCCCTCAGTGGGCCCAACGCCATCCATTAACGGCTCCAGAGAACCACAAGACTACGCCAGGAAGGTCTCCAGCACCGGGACATCGACCCAGCACTGCTGTTGATGAGATTGATGGGCTAAGTCCATTAACAACTGCGAATAAACTCCCTCTCGCAGAGAGGGAGCCGTTTCCTTACCCGTTTGAATCATCTCAGCCCAGTGATCGATCACCCGTTTAGTGGGGGCAATACGGCCATCATCATAGGTTTGCTGAAACTCCAGAAAATCAGGAATCTCAATCGTCTCCAGTGGCGCACCGCTTTGGCTGCCCTGAAGCTCAAAACCGTGAACATAATCGTTGGGGGTATTCATGCCCAGCACCAAGGTGCCGCGATCGCCATAGACCTCAACCCAGTGCCCCCGTCCGGCATAGGCAGTCGCGCTGATATTCACTTGGCAGATCGTGCCACTCATCAGCTCCAGCATCAGAACGCAGGTATCGTCAGCATCCACCGACTTTGCCCGCCCAGTCTGGGGGTCAGGTCTCTGCTGAATAGAGGTGATCAGCTGCGCCGATAGACGCTTAACAGAGCCAAATAACCAGGCAATGTAGTCGAAGGTGTGAGAACCCAAAGCCCCTAGAGAGCCGCCACCCAGTTCTTTGCTTGCATGCCAGCTCCAGGGACGCTGGGGATCCGCCCGTCCACCTACAAGCCAATCAACCTTAATCAGCCGCGTTTGCCCGACGTAGGTCTGGTCTAAAAGGTGCTTCAGATGCATCCAGGCAGGGACAAATCTAAATTCAAAGTTCAAGGTTGCCTGTACCTGATGTTGCTGCGCCAGAACATGCAGAGACTTAGCCTCAGATGCGGTGAGTGTGGTGGGCTTCTCTAGAAACAGATGCTTCCCGGCCTTAAGAATCTTTTGGGCCATCTCATAGTGCAAGAAGGGAGGCGTAGAAAGACTCACACCTTGCACACCCGGCAGACTGACAATTTCCTCGAGGGAGTCAGCCGCATTGTCAATCTGATGAGCAGCAGCAACCTGCTGAGCCTTGGAACGATCGCGGTTGTAGACGGCCACGACTTCAGTGGCTGCAGCATCTTGAAAGGCTGGAATATGCACTTTTTGACCGAAGCCAGTGCCGACAACAGCAATACCAATGGAGGTGTCAGATGTCATAGGTTGAGGGGTTTGATTAGGGCAGCGGATCTAAGAACCGCTCAAATCTATAGGTACCACAATTTTCTGACTGCAAGTACGTCGAATACTGACGAAGAGAGTCATGGTTTAAGAACCAAGCAAAATCTGATCCCGATGGCTAAGCATCCCAACAACGGCTTGAGTGTCAACGGGCTTCGAGAATAAATAGCCCTGACCATATTGACAACCTAGCTCTGCCAAGCGATGGCGTTGCTCAGGTGTTTCAATTCCTTCCGCAACGACGTCCATCCCCAAATTATGGGCGAGGGTGATGATGGCTTGCACAATTGCAGGGGTTTTATGGGTCTGCGCCATGCTGTTAATAAAAGAACGATCGACCTTGAGGGTATCAACGGGGAAATAATGAAGATAGCTCAAGGAAGAATAGCCGGTGCCAAAGTCATCAATACTGAGCTGAATGTTGCGATCGCTTAACCGTTCTAGAATTTCAGCGGCAGAGGTCGAATTATTCATGATCGCGCTTTCTGTGATTTCTAGCTTTAGGTAGCGCCCCTCAAGTCCTGTCTCCTGCAAAACCTGATCAATCTGCTCGATTAAATCAGGCTGTGAGAATTGTTTGACTGACAAATTTATACAGATATACATCGGTCCACGCAGCAGCTTTTGATGCTGCCAGGTCTTCAACTGACGGCAGGCTTCACGAAAAACCCACTGGCCAATGGGAACAATCAAACCCGTCTCTTCCGCAACAGGGATGAAGTCCCCCGGCGAAACCGGACCCCGTTCAGGATGCTGCCAGCGCACTAACGCTTCAAATCCTTGAATTTCTCCAGTAGCTAACGAAACAATGGGCTGGTAATGCAGGAAAAACTCTTGGCGCTCGATAGCCCGGTGCAAATCGGTATCCAGTAGCAGACTCGTCTGGGCATCGGCATGCATACTCGGATCAAAAACCTGATAGCGGCTACCGTTACGCCCCTGTGCTTTAGCCCGATACATAGCGGTGTCGGCATCTCTAAGAATATCGACGGGGGTCAGATAACCCCAGCAGCTATGCACGATACCAATGCTGGCCGTGATAAAAAATTCGTGACCGTCAATCTGGAAAGGCGCGCTCAAAGCAGCTTGAATGGTTTGGGCCACTGCCGTTGCCTCAGATAGCTGGCTGAGATCGTCAAGGAGAACCGTAAACTCATCGCCTCCGAGACGGGCCAAGGTAGTCTCCGGTGGCAAACAACACTGAAGACGCTCAGCAATGGCAATTAGAAACTGATCACCCACAAAGTGTCCAAGGGAATCATTGACAATTTTGAAGCGATCGCAATCCAAAAAGAGAACCGCAAAGGCAAAGCCAGAGGACTGCTGCGTTTTATCGATCGCCTCCTCTAAACACTGCATCAGCAATGTCCGGTTGGGCAGGCGCGTGAGCGGATCATGCATCGCTCGATACCGTAACTGCTC
Organism: Acaryochloris thomasi RCC1774; assembly: GCF_003231495.1. NCBI lineage: Bacteria > Bacillati > Cyanobacteriota > Cyanophyceae > Acaryochloridales > Acaryochloridaceae > Acaryochloris > Acaryochloris thomasi. The sequence goes on along the minus strand of NZ_PQWO01000007.1, from coordinate 179,180 downwards.
CTGAGCTTGCTCCCGTTCAACAATTTCTTGTTCGAGCTGCAGCGTTCGCTGCTTCACACGTTCTTCAAGCTCTGCATTTAAGCGATGCACCTGTGCTTCCACCGCGATGCGCTCTCGCACTTCTTGCTGCAAGCGCAGATTTTGACTCTGCAAGTCATCCTGTAGTCGGCCAATGGTCAACTGATTTTCAATTCGAGCGAGCACCTCAGGAAACTGAAAGGGCTTCGTGACGTAATCAACGCCCCCCACGGCAAAGGCCTTCACCTTGTTTAAGGCATCATCCAGCGCACTGATAAAAATCACTGGGATACTCGCCGTCTCAGGGTCAGACTTGAGCTGACGGCAGACTTCGTAGCCGTCCATATCGGACATTTTGATATCCAGCAAGATTACGTCCGGCCTCAGATGCTTGACACTGATCAGGCTCATAGAACCGTTGACGGCACCTCGCACTTGATATCCCTGCTGGATCAGTGCTTCAGAAAGAATTTGAATATTGTTAGGAGTATCGTCAACAATCAGCACTAGACCTTTACTGGCCAAAGCTTTCATCTCCTGCGGGAGGCTAGTGATAGATTGCGCTGAACTCATAATGAGAGACGATCTTCAGGGTGTCTACAGTCGGTCCTAGCATGACGGCTTGCAGGCCATAGATATCAACCAGTAACCTCGCTAAAGACTTGGGGGTGCAAGCAGTGAAGCTTTCAATACTTGCTTTTTCCAGCCAAGAACGAGGAGCTAGAACGGACAATCGGCAGCCCAATTAGATAGGTGCTTACACAATAAAGACAAACGAATGTTGACTTAAGTGTAGTATTTGTTAAGGCTTAGCGCACACCGTGCTTGTACGGAAACAGATACAAATTGCCTCTGATTGCACACAATGCGATACAATCTCATGCCGACTATCTCTAAAGTACCCTGATCGTTGTGCTAAATACCTTTAAACCCAACTTCGAGGTCCAGCTCCTGTAACCCTACGCTGGTTTTCTGCTTCGCAATCTGTCGAGAAACACCCAATTGATTGAGAGCAATCCCTGCCATAAGTACAAGACCTCCAATCCATTGAGCCACGGTCGGAGGCTCCCCAAGAATAAAGTAGGCTGCCAGGAAGCCTGCGATTGGTCCGAAGGCACTGGCAAGAGACACTTCCGCAGCGCTGGTCGTTTTGAGACCTTGGAACCAGCAAAGCTGTCCGCCGGCAACAATAACGGCTCCATAGATCAGCATCCACTGCCAAACAGAAGGGGTAAGAATATCAGCAAAGTGGTTGACCCCAAAAAATTGAAGCACGATCAGAAAGAAAATAGCAGAGCCGACCGCAGTACGGACGATTGCAAACAAACCTAGGGGTACCTGACGCAGGCCAATTTGACTGATGACGGTGGCAATGGCAGTTGCGATCGCACCCATCAGCGTCCACAGTTCTCCACGACCGATCTCAAAGCGACCCATACTTACCATCACCTCTTCCGCACCGTGGGCCTGCAGAATAATCGTGAGCAAAACGCCGACAAAAGCTAAAGCGCCCCCCCCAACAATCCAAATATTCGTTCGCTCCTTTAAAAAAACCACGGCAAGAGCCAGCGTCAAAGGCGGCTCGATGCGGCCAATGAGAATAACGTTGTTAACATTAGTTTGCTCCAAAGCAATGAAAAAGAGAGATGGGGCGAGCGCTCCGGCCAGCAAGGCAACACTCAATAGAGCCAGATAGTCTCGTCCCGAAAGTCGCTGGAATGAAGTCAAAAGCTGGGGGCGACCATAGACCAAACACAAGACCAGCAGCGCACAGAGATTACCCACCAGCAAAACATTACAGAACGAGAGCGGATTGCGCCCATCAATGCTGTGCAGAGCACCAACCTGCATTAGCCTTCGGGTCACAGCACTAGCAGAGCCAAACAGCAAAACGGCGATCCCCAGATAAACCCGTCCCGAGATGCGTCGCCAAAAAGAAAGGAGCTGAGACATAAGCAAATCTGGTAGTTCTAAAACGGCTCTTTATCAATTAGCACTGAGTCAATTCGGTCAGCCAACACCGCATAATGAAGATACACTCCCGCATCACTCGTCTACCCTATGTTTCATCGGCTTCTCATTGCAACAGATTTTTCTGATGGCCTTCAACGCCTGGTTCAGTTTATCCCTGACCTTGCGCAGACGGGCCTGCAGCAGATTACCTTTCTGCACTGCGTTCCCCTCAAAGAGGACCGCAGCATTCCCCGTGTTGACGAGACAAAACTGTCCGAGGCTCGTCAGCGGCTAGCACCTGCTCTAGAAACACATCTAGACTCCATAACAGTCAACATTGAGGTCACCGCAGGCAAACCCTCAGAAGCAATTGTTAAAGCAATCGATAAATACGATAGCGATCTATTGATGGTAGGCATGTCGACCCACAGCCTGCTCAACGAGAAGCTATTTGGTAGCACGACCTGTAAGCTGGCCCAACTTGTGGCAGTTCCGCTACTCATTTTGAGACCTCAATTAGTCTCAGCGTATACAGTCGAAGAGCTTTCTTTACGCTGTCGCCATCTGTTTCGCTACCTGTTGATTCCCTATGACGGTAGTGCTTCAGGACAGCAACTGATCGCTTTTATTCAACAGCAGGCCATCAACCGTCCGCCCCATTCCCTAGAATCCTGCATGCTTTGCTGGGTCGTAGAGGCATCAGGACGAGCAAAAAGATCTCTTCAGCCCCATCTTGATGATAAGCAGGTGATTCTACAAAAGCTCCAAGCAGATCTGCAACAGCTCAATCTCACCGTTAACTATCAGGTACGCACCGGCAATGCCATTGCAGAAGTCAACCAGGTTGCGCTTGAGTTCGACATTAGCGCCATTGCAGTATCCTCTCGGCACTTCGGTCGTTTATGGGAACTGTCAATTCCCAGCTTTACGGGTGAAATGATTCGCCGAAGTTGGCATCCGATCCTGTTTGTACCGCCTTCAAAGTCATAGCCTCAAAATTGGGGTTTCGCCCCTGCACTCAAGAGAATAAACTCGCAATACTCTGACCTTGCGATAGCTGCAGCTTCCGCAGAATTTTAGGCTTATTTTTTTCTAATTCAGCCTTTAGAAGCCGCTTGCTCGTCATCGAGGAATCTACCGAAAGAGCATGTTTAGACTGTTGCAACCACTCTTGGAACCTCACGCGCTGATCCGGCGCAATCGAAAACGTACGGACATTTGCAGGCTGTTCAGGATCTTCACGAGCAAAAAAGAGTACCGGATAGTAACCTGTCTGACTCAGTAAATTGGCAATCTTTCGCCCTCGTGCATGCTTCAGATCTAGGTAACAAGGCAGCCAACGCGCACCAAGGCTACGATCATAAAGCGTCGTAATCCACAGAATCATGGGATGGGGCTGCATCGTACACAAAAACTGGTTATAGCGAGCATTCAAAAGACGCTGCTGAATCTCATTCCTTGACAACATCATCCAGAGCCCGATCGCCTCTTGGTGCTCAGACTCCAGTACACTCGGGAACACAATGTCTTTAATCGGCTTATCAGCAGGCCACTGCACATCCCAGCCAGCGCCCTCAATTGACCAAATGAGCTGTTGCGGATTGGGAGTTGCTGGCCCGTGAGCGGATTTTTCTTTGGCTGCTGGCTCAGGGACTGGCTCAAGAACTGGCTCAGGAGTCTGCTGATTTGGCAAGGCTGGTTCAACCCGTGGCTCACGTACCGGAGAGGGATCTACAGGAGTAGGATGATCCAGAAGCTGAAGAACATCTAAGATTTCAGCCATATTTTGGGGGCGATTAGCAGGTCCCTTTTCCAAGCAACCCATAATCAAATCAACCAAAGTCTCCGGCAGCTGCAGATGAGGTGCAACCTCTGAAAACTTTCGTGGAGATTGAGAACGGTGAGCTTTATACCAGCTACCAATGGAGTTCGTGGCGGGTTCAACAGGCATTCTTCCTGTTAGCACCTCAAACATTGTGATACCTAAGCTATAGATATCAGAACGCCCGTCAATATCTTGTCCCTCAATTTGCTCAGGAGAGGCATAGGCTAGTGTCCCCATAAATGAGCGGTTCTGGGTTCCTTCGATCCCGTCCGACAGAAACTGGGCAATTCCAAAATCCAGCACCTTAGCCAGTTCTCCCAAAGCTGGATCTGGAATGATGAACACATTACTCGGTTTAATATCCCGATGGACAACCTGATAGAGCTGACCATCGAGTTTGATTCCCGCGTGGGCAGCCTGAAGACCCAGACAAACCTGACGCATCAAGTTGAGGAACCGATCGAGCACCAGCGGCTTGGTCGCAATCAAATCGCTAAGACTACCACCAGACTCCATGTACTCCATGATGTAGAACGGAACGTCAGCATGATTAACGCCGTAATCAATCACGCGGACAATATGGTTACTACGGTGACCCAGCTTAGCTCCAGTTCGGGCTTCTTGAGCAAACCGAGTTTTCATCTTCTCGCTCAGTAATGCCTGGGACAGGAATTTTGCAGCCACTGGAACACCATCCAATGTTTGATCTTCAGCCAGATAGACTCTACCCATCGAGCCTTGCCCCACCAACTTAGCGAGTCGATATCGATTGAGAAGAAGTTGACCAAGGTTGGGATCTGCCTGCGACGCCATTCTTTAACTCATTCCTTAAACCTGCCTCTGATTGTAGCGTTAGGCTCAAAAAAGCATGCAGTTAGCGTATAAGATACCTACTCCTTCGGTTTATCCACAGCAAAACCGGCAATTGCATACTGCTGGTAGACAAAGGGTCATGGGGTCGATAGTGCCAAATTGATTGACGTCTTCAACCGTAAATCACTCGGTTTTACGGTACCAATAGAACCACGAGTCAAGCATTGCAGTCGATAGAACAAAAGGAGCTAAGAATACAGGTTCTCTGGCCTCAACAACACATCAAATAAAATATTGAATGGAGGTCTAAGAGAATGGGGTGGTTTTCGAGCCTAGATTAAGTACCTTAAATAAGGATGCCTGTCGAGGGGAATTTAACTCTTGTTGGTGAAAGTACATGATAATATCCTAATCGCAGGTTAATGCATGCCGTTAAGTTAAAAATCGTGATAAAAATCGCTATTTTTGACTTATATCGACAGTTGTGAGGTTTTAATCACACAATTACGCAAGTGCACAGACCTGTTTGCATTGCTATCGGGGGGCCAATTGGTAGAGACAGGAATATGAAATTTCAAGATATTTACCAGTATTTTCAAGATCCACCACCTATCTATCTCAGCAAGGAAGTAGCTGTCTGCTATATTCTGGCAGTCTTAGTAGAACATGGTGATTCCTACGGAACCGCTCTGATTCAGCTAGTCGAAGCTGAGCATTCGCTTTATCGCTTATCGGATACCGTTCTATATGGTGCCCTTAAGTTTTTAGAAGAAGAAGGGGTAATCAGAGGCTACTGGCAGAAGGTACAGGGTCGAGGTCGACCTCGGCGAATGTACCAAATTGATACAGAAAAGCGGGATGAAGCCAGAAGCCTAGGCCGTTTGTGGCATAAGTACATCGGCGAGCAAGAATCGGCGGTCAAGCCTCAACAGCGACAATCAGGCTAAGACATCCTCACCCTCTCTTTATACGGGAAAGATTGACCCATATCTTCCCTCGTTAGAGAAAGTATCGGCCGGACGACTATGTAGTCGTCCGGCGCGGTTTGGCTGTGCCGTATGATAGTTTACTGCAGGCACGGCAAGGGCATTCGCAATTCATGTTAGGACGCAAGCTCGCTGATCGCTATAAAATAGTCAAGAGTTTGGGAGGCGGTGGATTTAGCAAAACTTTTCTCGCCATTGATACGCAGCAAGACAGACGACGCTGCATTGTCAAGAAGCTGCAGACAGACTCCGATGATAATTTTACGGTTCGGACGGCTAGACGGCTCTTTTCAACTGAAATCAAGGTTCTTAAACGTTTAGGAAAGTATGACCAAGTCCCTGAACTTTTTGACAATTTCGTTGAAGACCAAGATTTTTTTCTGGTTGAGCAATATATTGATGGGCGAAATCTGAAGCAGGAGCTGCAGTGGGGACGGCGCTGGAGTGAAGCGAAGGTTATTGCTTTTCTTCAGGATATTCTGACGACGCTAGCATTTGTACATCGGCAAAGCGTAATTCATCGCGATCTCAAGCCCGCTAATATAATCCGGCGACGCAAAGACAAAAAAGTAGTTTTGATTGACTTTGGCTCTGTAAAAAGTCAGCGACAACCCTCTCGAACCGTCGTGATTGGAACCTCAGGATACATGCCAGGGGAACAATCGATGGGACGTCCCAACTACAGTAGCGACGTTTACGCAGCAGGCATGATTGCGATCCAGGCACTAACGGGACGGGATCCAGCGAAGGGAAAACTGTCGGCCAATCCGAAGACAGGTGAGATTCTTTGGCGACGGTATGCCAACGTTACCCCTGCATTGGCTGAGGTCTTGGATAAGATGGTGCGCTACGATTTTCGGCAGCGGTATTCATCAGCAATGGATGCACTGGAAGCAATTGAGCCTCTTGCTCAGGGCGGTTTCTTTTCGCGTCGCCGAGTGTTTCAAGCCGTCGGTTTCTGGGGGATGGCTTTACTCGGCTCTGGAGTTGCCTACGAAGCCTTCAAGCGCAATCCATCATTGTCCCAGGCGCTAAAGAAAATATTTTCTGCTGCAGCAAACAGGGAAATAAGCAGCCGCCAGTAGTGCGCACCAACAATAGAAGCATCTCCCACAGTAAATTACCGATTGATCCCGACGGTAACAATCCGGTGGGATTAACATTGCAAGGTCATAGGGCGAGACAATTTCGGTGAGGCTAGGTCTGGGAAAATCTGGACGCGTTGAGTTGCCAGCGACAACTTCACAGCCGTACCAATAGCCAGCGCCTGGCCGATTCCTGTACGGGCGTGTAACTCCTTGCCAGAATCAGTTTGGAGACAATAACGATATTCACGCCCAAGGAACTGGCGATCTCGAATCGTGGTGGTAGATTCAGCATTAGGCCGTAGTTGCAAATCCTCTTGACGAATCATAAGGGTGCCTGTAGAGCAGCTGTCAAGCAGTGCGGCATCAATGAGGGTCTCTGAGTCATCTGGAACGATGGCAAAATCTGACACCTCCGTTTGCCAGTCATTTCCTTGACGGTGGACGCGCAAGAAATTAGCCTGAGTTACAAATTCAGCCACAAATTGAGACTGAGGGTGCTGATAAATATCTTCTGGCCTGCCGACCTGCTCAAGTTTACCGGCTCGCATCACGGCCACTTGATCAGCCATTGCCATTGCTTCTTCTTGATCGTGGGTCACGAAAACAGCAGACGTCCCAGCAATCTTGAGAATATCTCGAAGCTCTTGCCGCAGTCGCAGCCGCACCTGCACATCTAAATTGCTAAGGGGTTCATCAAGCAACACTAAATTCGGTTGGGGCGCCAAGGCCCGCGCCAGCGCCACCCGCTGCTGCTGCCCTCCCGATAGCTCGTGGGGATAGCGCTTTTCCATGCCCCGCAAACCGACAAGATCCATTACTTCAGCCACTCGTCGGGAAAGATCGCCGGTCTTTCGACTGCCCTGTAACCCAAACCCCACATTATCGCCAACCGTCAGGTGCGGGAATAAAGCAAAATCCTGAAAAACCATTCCCACCGAGCGATGCTCGGGTGCAACCCAAACGCCTTGACCACAGACGAGAACACCATCTAAACATAGATAGCCTTGCGGCTGCTCAAAACCAGCAATAATTCTCAGTAAGGTGGTCTTACCACACCCTGATGGCCCCAGTAGACCCAAAATATTCCCTTTCTCAAGCTCAAGGGTAACGTGGTCAACCGCTGGAGGGATTTTAGGAGAAAAAGACTTAGTAATCTCTTCGAGTTGAAGGATTGAGGAGAACTCCATTTAAGACAAGATGCAGGTGTACATGACATCGCTTGCGATGGGCCTACCACTGGCGAGTGTTTTTCTATTGTCTACATTATCTGCGGTATCCGCAAGAATTCTCATTAAGCCTGGGGTAGATGAGAGTGAAGGTATCGAAAGAAACACTTGTTGAGGCTCAATCCAAGGCGATTAGAAATGACTACTCACAACCCTATTCTTTGAATCAGCTCCACCATTTTAGGTGCGAGACAGCCCTCTCGAGTTCGGCAATGCCTTTTCTTTAGTGACCTTGACGTGAATAATCAGCAACGAAAAGTAGGGCAGCTCAAGCTGGGGATAATTTTGTAAATTCTGATAAATTTGCTGTTGAGTAGTGCTGGCCTGAACGACGACATAACTGTGGGCCAAAAGCTGAGCCTGATCGAGCAAAGACCACACTTTCTGATAGACAGAGCCAACTTTCATCATCACAATCACTTCAGCCCAGGCCATGACTGCTGTTAGATCTTCTAGGCGGTAGAGAGCCGGTAAGACGGCAAGGCGATCTCGCTGTACGGTCAGAGGTAGGCCAGCCGCTGCTGCCGCTGCCATCGGTGAGCAGATTCCTGGGATCGTCTCGACTCTTGCCTGAGGGTATAGTGCTCGAACAGCTTGAGACAGATAGGTAAACGTACTATAAAAACTGACATCACCTTCACAGGCAAAGGTGACATCCCTTCCTTCCTTTAAAAACTGACCGACTTGTTCAGCAGCCCGATGCCAAGCCCGTTCCAGAGTGGATTGTTCTTGAACGTAGGGAAAAGAGAGAGGAAGCCGATGTTGGGAAGGACTGATCCAAGATTCAATAATCTGCTCGGCGATACCAGGCCCCCCTTTAATTCCTTCAGGGAAAGCAACAATCGGGGCTTGTTGAAGACAGCGCAGTCCCTTAATGCTAATGAGTTCTGGATCGCCGGGTCCAACCCCCACGCCGTAGAGACAGCCAAATTCAGGAGCAGATGCAGCGGACAATGTCTTTTACCTCCCGTGTAACTGATTGATCAAATCGTATGTCGATCTTCATGTCGCCGGCTCCAGCACCTCTAGCACGGCTTTGGGAGATAGCTTTGATTTAAACCAAATCATCTGGGCCGGTGTTCCTTCAACTTTGACGCCTGCTTTATCTAGGTTGAGGCGCTCAGAGATAGCTAGGATCAAATCGCTGCGATTGGCTTTACGGACCTGAGCGAATTTTTTTTGTAGATACTTAGAGCGCCAGTAACCGACGATTTCGAGTAAGAACGTCCGGCCATCGGGATGAACGAGACGGAAATCAGGAATCATGACACTCCCAGGAATCGGAATCAGATCGACCTCTCGTTCTAACTGCCATGGAGTCTTCGTTTTCTGCCACCGATCGGCAAAGCTTTCTTCTAGCATGCTGTCAAAAGGCTTTCCTGGCGGATAGTGGCTGGTCAGACTGCAGTCAGAGTTTAAGGCAAACTGACGGGTTCGGGTCGTTTTTGTATAGGTATCTCGGGTATTGATGGTTGCTGTTAGACTCCATTTGGTGACGTGGAGTAGCGCAGGCAGCAGCTTGGCTAAGGCCAAACCGTAACGTGTACTGGCTTTAAAAAGACTGGCAGGACCATCAATAGTGAGGGTGAATCCGTGGTCGGCATCCCCTTCAATGTAGGCCATCAGGCCAAACAGCTTGAGGTAGCGAAACAGCAGCTTATATTCTCCTGGATCATTACGGTGGGCGGTGAGAATAATCTGGCTAGCCCGGTAGAATACGCCTTGGACTTGAGAAAGATTATAGCGATGCAGCAGAGCTTCAGCAGTGGGAGCTTCAAATTGGGTCAAAATTTGATTGTCAGCGAGGTCGGCATAAAGGCCCTGGCGGACCTGCTCGGGATGAACATCATGCCCTAGACTTTGGGTGAGCTGATCGGCTACTTTCTCGAGGGTAATTTGGGTGGCTCGCGGGCTAGCAACGCTTTGTGCTGATAGCTGAAAGGTGCGCTGACGTAGATCTGGTGGCTCTAAAGGACTGATGGTTTCAAAGGTACTAAGCCCCGTCAAGATATGGGCCAGTCCTCGCTTGATGCGGTAGTTGGTGCTGTCGCCTTCTAGTTCTTGCAGGCGGTGGTTTAGACTGCCTTTGGTTTCGCCCTGGGCCAACTGAAAGCAGGTGATTAGGGTGGTTGCGATCGCAAGATTTTCTTCATTGAGCGCCAACCGTTTGGGAACAAGAGTCTCGCCACTATAGCGGTGCATCAATAAATCTGTGGGCAGCATAGCTAACGAACTTCTAGATTAGACTTCAAACAAAGCAACGATCCCCCGGACTTGAGGAATCGTTGCTGAACAATGAAAAGAGCAGATCGGTTTAGCAGCTACGGTCTTTGGTACATAAAATAAGTCACCATCGGCACAATGGTCGCTAGGGCCAACAGAACAACCACAATAATCGTGGCGTTGAAATCATTTGTTTCTTCCGAAGTCTTGTAGTTACGTTCGGGAAGCTGCGCGATTTCGACCACGGGTGGTCCAGGATCCGCGTTGCCTGCCAGGACAGCTTCAATTCGAGCCGCTGTATCTTGAAATGCCTGATTATAGTTGCCTTGGCGGACCGGAATCAGCAGAGACTCTAGCGCTAAGCTCTGCGCTAAGTCGTCTGGGATAGCATCTTTGGCCTGCTCACCGACGCGAATAGCAGCATCCTTTGTCTTCACGTCCAACAGTAATAAAGCTTGATTGCCCTGAAACTCAGCAGGGAACCACTCTTCGAAAAGCTCATCGGCAAACGCTTGTGGCGTCACGCCATAGTTTAGACCGCGAACCGTGACCATACGGACTTCGTTACCGGTTTGCTTCGCCACCTGCGAGAGAGTTTTGTTGACAGTTCGCGTAGCAATAGGACTCAAAAGGTTAGCTTCATCTGCGACCCAGTTGTTAGGATCAGCCGTGATGTTGGGGACATCAAGAACAGTGGTAGCGGCTAAGACCGGTGCCGTAATTAAGAGCTGAAGCCCCATCAGCAGGGCAGTGATGGCAACCATCCCTCGTCTTAAGCTGTAACCTTGACAGGCATTCCATATGTGTTTCATCCGGCTTATCCCAAATCGCTACGCAGGGTCTTTATTGAGTCTTTATTGAGTCGAGGATTATTGTCCTCAGAATAGAACCCCTATGTTTCAAAATACTATTGATAGAGGGTCTTTCGATCATCAATTGCCAAGATCGACGCGGCAAAAGCGATTAGACAGCTAGCAAACAGCGATCCAAGACCAGCTCTACAGCAGCAGCTAGATCAGACGCGATGTAGGTTGGGCCATATTGCTCGAACCGCTTGCGATCGCGAATCCCAGACAACACCCCAATCGCAGGCAGGCCCTGAGACTGCGCCGCAGCAATATCCGCCTCTGTATCACCCACCATCCAGGTGGAATAGGTGGTCGGCAGCTCTCGCATGGCTCGGGCCATCAGCAGAGGCTTATCTTTCGTATCAATCGTCTTCACGTAATCATTGGCGAGGCAGTAACGACGATCCAGCGGGAAAAAGCGTTCAAGATCATACCGCTGCAGAGCGTAATTTAGCTCTCGGGTGCGCCGCATGGTCATCACCACCAGATCAAACCCAGCCTGTTGCAGCATTTCCAAGGCTTCCACGGCCCCCGGCACCGGCGTATCGTACTGAAAGTACGGCATGGTGTGAACCGTATCTCGGCGTAGCTTAGAAAAATGGAAGGACTGATCGTCACTTAAACCCGATCTGATTGCAATTTGAGCCTCGGGAACTTGCGATCTCTTCAAAGACCAAAATTCTTGCTTCGTGAGCTGCCGCACCCGCTGCTCTGGCTGGCTGACTGCTGCCAAGCAATACTGATAAACCCTGTAGTAACGTTCAGAGACGTCAATAATAGGACCGTCAAAGTCAGTGATGAGTCTAGGCATAGGAAATTTTTATCGGCGAATGTAAACTTTTAATTATTTAATTCACACATTATATCATTGTCGATCGGCCTCTAATTCTCTCTTGTCCACCGCAATAGTGTCTGCAGGAAGATGTCGGCATAGAATAACGAAGTTGTTTGCAAGGGCTACATTTTGAAGTTTCAAAGCACACCCAACCGCTGTATTTCGCATCAGGGTGAACAGATCTGGATTAGTCGCAGCGTCACGGTCGTGCCGGTCACACTGTTTGTGGTCAGCAACGAGGAAGCCTACGTTCCGTTAGGGAAACGCGGGACAGACTTGCCGGACGAGCAGGGCAAGTGGGGACTTGCGGGCGGCTACTTAGACTATGACGAAACAGCCGGTGGGGCCGTCGTTCGAGAAATCTGGGAAGAATTGGGTATCGACATTCTGGCGCTACAGGAGAAGTATCGGTTCGAGGGCAACCTTGAGCAGCCGTACTTTGTCTACAGCGAGCCACTCCGTCGCCAAAATGTGACGCTCCGGTTCCCGTTGATGTTCTTCCTAGAGTCAGCAGCAGAGTTGCCCAAGCTGCAGCCCCAAGTTTCTAAGGGTGAAGTCGTTGACGCGCGGTGGTATGCCCTAAAAGATGCATTATCAATGCAGTTGGCTTTTAATCATCAAGATGTAATGCGCCAGTGTTTAGATATCCACTACCAAGGCATCTGGCCGTCGACGTAAAGAGACAAAATATAGAACGTGGTCAAAGCTATTGAATCAATCTCCCACGCATGTGGCTAAGCTTGAATACTGGCGTGAAACAATTGAACGAGAGATATGCCATTGGGTTTAGAGCTATGACCGCAGCATGTATGTCAGATTGGTGATAGTCGATAAGTCTGGCAATAAGTATGACCGGCACACAAATATCAACCACAGCTCACCAACAGATATACGAAACCGACTTTGTTGAATGGGTTGATAGAGCTGCGGAGTTATTAAAGCAGGGTAATTTTAGCGAGCTGGATATCGAACACTTGGTTGAAGAGGTGGAGGACTTGGGACGCAGCCAAAGGCAGGCATTGAAGAGCAACCTGAGAATTTTGCTTATACACTTACTGAAATGGCAATACCAATCTGATAAGCGGTCTAGTAGCTGGATCAGTACTGTCAACGAACATCGAGATCGCATTTATGATTTGCTTGAAGACAGTCCAAGCCTCAGAAACCGACTCTTAGAAGACTTTGCCAAAACCTACACACAGGCAAGAAAACGCGCGGCGAGCGAGACAGGGTTAGATATCAGCAAGTTCCCTGCTGAGTGTCTCTATGCACCGGAGCAGGTTCTAGATGATGAATACTGGCCCGAAATCTAAAGGCATTTTGGATAATGGCTCGCAATCCTACCCTCACCTACGATCGCGGCACGTTGATCCTGCATCCGCCCCCTCGGGGTAAAGACTGGCTCGACTTCGCGACTTGGGATGATCGGATTGAAAAGTTTCGCGTTCCGGCCATTGAATATCGGGCTTTGAAGGATGCGATCGCAACCTCCGATCCCCGCCTGATCGACCAAGCCAAAGCCTACAATACACTTGAGCTGTTTCAGGGCTTAGAAATGACGCCCTATCCGCATCAGCAGGAAGCATTAGCAGCTTGGCAACAGGCCCAAAAGCAAGGCGTCGTTGTCCTACCCACCGCAGCCGGGAAAACCTACCTAGCCCAAATGGCCATCCAGGCCACTCAGCGTTCGACTTTGATCGTTGTCCCCACCCTAGACTTAATGCACCAATGGTATGCCCACCTTGAGGCAGCCTTCCCAAATACAGAGGTGGGCCTATTGGGCGGTGGCTCTCGAGACCGGACTCCGCTACTGGTGGCAACCTACAATAGCGCTGCGATTCAAGCTGAAAACCTAGGTAATCTTTACGGGCTAATGGTGTTTGATGAATGTCATCATTTGCCCAGCGACTTTAATCGGGTGATTGCCGAAGGTGCGATCGCACCCTATCGGCTTGGCTTAACCGCCACCCCAGACCGTAGTGACGGCAGGCACGAAGACCTCGCGCAGCTCATTGGTCCCGAAATCTATCGAAAATCGCCAGAAGAGCTATCCGGTCTCGCCCTAGCCCAACATAAAATCATTCAGATTCAGGTGAAGCTCTCAACGCAAGAACGCCAAGACTACGAAAAACTCATCCACCTCCGCAATCAGTTCCTCCAGAAAAACAAAATTTATTTGGGTAGTCTTCAGGGGTGGCAAAATTTTGTCCGCGAAAGCGCACGTTCGAAATCTGGTCGGCGGGCGATGCTTGCCCATCGCAAAGCCAAAAGTATTGCCTTCGGCACAGAAGGGAAGCTGCGCGTTTTAATCGACCTACTGGCACAGCACGACCAGCAACAAACACTGATCTTCACCGACGACAACGCCACCGTTTATCAAATTTCCCAGAATTTTTTGATTCCAGCCATTACCCATCAAACACCTGTTAAAGAGCGCCACGATATTTTGCAGCGATTTCGATCAGGAGAATATCCTAGAATCGTAGCTTCCCGAGTCCTAAATGAAGGCGTGGACGTGCCTGCCGCCAGCGTTGCGATCGTCCTCTCAGGCACAGGATCTGCTCGAGAGTACATTCAGCGACTGGGACGCATCCTTCGAAAAGGGGAAGGTCCCAACAAACTCGCCCTACTCTATGAAGTCATCGCCGAAGATACAAGCGAAGAAGGTACGTCCCGTCGTCGCCGTCAAACTCAAAAAATATCTCAGCCACCCACTTCAGTCTCCCCTCTCTATCCGCAGGGGATTCAGAAAGCGCCACGCGCAGCAGACAATAGAAACAACAGTCCACCTACCGCCATTCCAGCAGAGGAAGGAAAAGAGCTTGGCTCAAATAATGACCAGCCATAGTAAAGCGAGGAGTCAAAACTCCTTAGGCTTACAGGTGATGAAGGTTAAGTCTATATTTAGTAGATCTAATCGAAAGCTGGCTCCAACATTTTGGTTTCCGATGGCCAGATTTCAATTACTCGTTCAAGATGCCCTGGAAATAGACTTTACCTTTTGTCAAAAAAAGTAAAGTCCCTTCGGAATTAATGACAGCCTTACCAATAAAAGCTTAGGCTCACTAATTTGCGCTTTGCCCTTTCGGGACAAGTTGCCTTTTCGAGGACTTGTCTGAGCTATACGGGGGGATCGATAGCCCACCTGAAAAAATTATAGACTGTTTTTCTCAAAATGGAAAAAAAATTCGAAAAAAGGTAGATAAAAATTTGTTTTATCGCCTTGACACACCGATATAGCTGGCTTTGAGCAATACTACAGCGAATTGAGGCTATTTATTGCCGATCCAGAGCAGCCAAAAGGTACTGTTCTTTCGAACCGCCCAGCTCGAGAGATTCTCTAGAGGTCCATAATGTTGGCAATCATTTCTAAATCAGGCGCAATACCTTGATGAAACTGATCGGTGTTTTGCTGCAAAGCGATGTCAGGATCCTTCAGGCCATTGCCCGTCAGCACACAAACAACAGTGGCTCCTGAAGGCACCTGATCTTTATGCTTCATTAAACCCGCAACCGATGCCGCACTCGCGGGTTCACAGAAAACCCCTTCTTGCTTCGCCAGCATTCGATAGGCGGCCAGAATTTCATCATCGGTAACGGGATTAAACTCTCCGCCACTTTCTTGCTGAGCTGCGATCGCAAGTGCCTTATTCGCAGGGTTGCCAATTCGAATCGCCGTGGCAAGGGTCTGGGGGTCTTCAACACGATGCCCGTGCACGAGGGGAGCCGCGCCAGCTGCTTGAAATCCCATCATTCGGGGTCGACGGCTACAGCGCTGCTCCTGATGATATTCGCAGAACCCGCGCCAATAGGCCGTGATATTCCCTGCATTTCCGACCGGAATACAGAGCCAGTCTGGCGCATCTCCTAAAGCATCGACGACTTCAAACGCCGCAGTTTTTTGACCTTCTATCCGGTAGGGGTTCAGTGAATTGACCAATGTGATGGGGTAAGCGTCCGCCATCTGCCGCACAATCTCTAAAGCTTTATCAAAATTGCCCTCAATGGCAATCACATCCGCGCCATAAACAAGTGCCTGCGCCAGCTTACCCATCGCCACGTAACCATCAGGAATAATGACAAAGGGTTTCAGCCCCCCTCGACTCGCATAGGCGGCAGCAGCAGCAGAGGTATTTCCTGTGCTGGCACAGATCACGGCCTTGGCACCCGCCTCTTTCGCCTTAGAGACGGCCATCGTCATGCCCCGATCTTTGAAACTGCCGGTGGGGTTGAGACCGTCATACTTCACGAAGACCTCAACCTGTTTCCCGATTTCAGCAGCAACAGAAGGGACTGGAATGAGAGGCGTATTGCCTTCGTTAAGCGTGACCACCGGTGTCTCTGCGGTGACAGGTAAATACTGCCGATAGGTCTCGATCAGCCCTGGCCAATACTGAGGCATCGTTTTAGGAATAGACAGACTTGGGGTCACAGTACGTTCGATTCTAAAGTTGTCAGAAGTTTGCTGGGCTACTTGCGGCAGAGACCACTTGCGGCCAAACGCTCGAAAGCAAGAGAGAGTATATTTTCAAGTCTACCTTGATTGAGGGAAAGCATTAGACCCAAGCCATCTACAGCTAGATCAATACTAAAGTTAATATGCCCAAGCATTGACATATTGTTGACGGATGCTACCCTCTGGATGGGTTCTACCCACAGACGAAATCTCATCCTTGTTAACGGACCCCTGTGCCATTCACGGCAGTTGATGCAAATTGACACATTGAATGAAACATTCCGTTACGTTTCGAGATAGTATTAGGTTACTCAGACATGTGAGTGAGTAAAAATGACTAGTCAAACATTAATTTCTAAACCTTTAGATCAAGAGGTTTCATCTCCGTCTGGTTCTGATAAAGAGCTAGCGGCTGATGGCCGAGTTTTAAAATCTGTTAAAACGCTCTATTGCTCTAATCATCAAGAAGAGTTTCTTGATATCAGTGCTCAAATCGAGTCTTTGCTTGCAGAGTTACAGACTTTGCCCGCTAAGCCATAAGTCTAGAGTTTAGAGCTTTAAGATCTCCATGATCTCGGAACTCTAAACAAAGTTTAGGCATTGAATCCCTCCAAAAAGCTCCAGAGGCCGACCTCTGGAGCTTTTTGTGCTTACTCGGACTGGCTTCTTCACTCAGTAAGGCCCATTTGAGGTCTGCTACCCTACGAAGAGAACGTCACGACCACGCTTATGCTGAGATCCCATTTCATCGATGACGCTGGGTTTAATGCAGCCCAGTCTTCTAGCAACGATAGCTGGAGGAGGCTGCGGTACGAAGATAGCTATCCCTGCCCATTTTGTCGTCAAGGACAAATCTGCGGTTTGTACTTAATGGAGGTTTTCTCCTGTAATCTTTGCGATCACATCTTTTCCAGCAATCTACCTCAGCAAACATTAACCCTTGAGACAGGCGCAGGCCCCCGAGCAAAACAGTGGCGCTGGTACGGCGATCGCTGGCAGCCAGAACGCCAGAGCACAGGCAAGCTAACGATGGGACTGCAGGCACTCAGTATCGCCATCATTCTGCTACCCACCGCCCTGATCAGCATATCTGGCTACATGTTTCCGCCACTCCCAACCCAGGCATCCATAGGATTTCCCATACTATGGGCCGCATTAACCGGTGCTTCTCACCTTGCTTTAGTACTGTGGTTTTGGCTCGAATACTATCAAATCTCAGTGTGGGTGATTCTAAGGGTCAGACTCCAGCGATGGCGGTGGGCATAGAAGTCTTAGAGAGCAAAAGCTCTAGATTCAGCTGTTTTGCAGCCACCGCCAACCGATCAAGGTTCGACCAATCCTCAAGATAAGGCAGCATCCCTAAGATTGGCACCTGGGTCAAAGCCTGCAGTAAATCAATGGGCGCCCAGTTCGCAATCTGCTCAGCCGTTCTCGGTTCCACGCAGTTGAGCACAATGCCGCGCAGGGTAACACCCGCCTGGCGAGCCAGCGCTACATTCGCAACCGCCTGACCAATAGCCCCCAGCCGCACTGGAATCACCAGCACAGTCGGCAGTCGCCAATCCCGAGCCAGATCAGCCACGGTCAATTCTCGCGTGAGGGGCGACCCCAGACCGCCCACCCCTTCAAGCAGCACCTGCTCATGAGACTGCTGCAGCATCTGTAGCGTTTGCCAAGCCAAACCTAAATCAATAGTCTTGCCCTCCTGCAGCGCTGCAATGGGAGGAGCCAACGGCTCCTGAAAACGCAGAGGGTTGACGGTCTCTAAAGGTTGAGTCAGCTCAAAGGAACGCTGGTAATGTTCACCATCCCCCATCCCTGACTGCAAAGGCTTACAGATAGCCCAGCGCTGATGAGCTAGATACTTTTGCTGGTAAGCCAATAGTGCAGAGGTGACAACAGTTTTGCCAGCATCGGTATCGCTACCGCTAAT
This sequence comes from Acaryochloris thomasi RCC1774, assembly GCF_003231495.1. Classification (NCBI taxonomy): domain Bacteria; kingdom Bacillati; phylum Cyanobacteriota; class Cyanophyceae; order Acaryochloridales; family Acaryochloridaceae; genus Acaryochloris; species Acaryochloris thomasi. The sequence goes on along the minus strand of NZ_PQWO01000007.1, from coordinate 160,976 downwards.
CAATAACGTGGACAAAGCGGGGATCTCCTAAACATGTGTTTATCAGTCCGTATATCGAAAATCAGAGAGGGGATCATGACGACAAGCAGAGTAGCATTATCCAATTATTGTGAATAATTGCAGACGGCCTGCAGTATCACACCACGCCAGGAATCAAACGTTTCTACCCTAAGTAGCTCACAGTTTATAACGATTGACTTGATTCGAGGGCGTTAGACAGTAATAATTAGGACAAGTCTGAGTCAGGCTGTGAATAAGGCACCCATGCCTTTCTACTGTCTTAGACAAGGCTCACTTGAGACTTGTTCTTTATCAATAGGATTTTCGTTATGCTCAGTGATATTCTCCCCAGCATTATGGTTCCATTGGTTTGCCTGGTTGGTTTTACCGTATCAATGGCTGCTTTCTTCTACTACGTTGAAGGAGACGCGGCGTAGACAGACGACAATATTTTTAGCAAAATAAAACGCCGTTCGCTAACTACGAACGGCGTTTTATTTATAAAGTGAGCTTCTGCTACATTGAAGAGCCAATTCCAGCATAGGCACCGTAAAAGAAGATACCCATAATTGTAATGAGGCCAGTTCCCACAATGGTACCTACTAGCCATAAGGGCAGTTTTCCATCTTCGAACACAGATTTTTCCTCCTAATCCAGTCGGGCCGATAAAGTTATGAACAATTAAATAAATGCCAATCTCATGGCTCAGACGATGAGATTAGTTGAAAAAGTAGCTCGACATGAGCAAAGACAGAACGAAAACAAGCAACAAGCCAAGGAAGAGAGACGTTCGGTTTAGCTCTACGGGCTGTCGATTGGGATTTGGTGTCGCCATTGATGTAAAAATCCTATCGCTGAATAAACTGCATGGCTGCGATCGCACCCAAGAAAAATGTGGAAGGCACCCCTAATGTATGGACCGCTAACCATCGAACGGTGAATACAGGGTAAGAAACGGGTTCTTTTAGTCTACTTGTCATTGCTTTTATTAAAGTCCCTTTGTAAATTCGTTAATCTGTTGCTTCCCTTCATAGCGGTCTGAGACCAAGGGAACCTCTTGACGAGCTTGAGTAAAGTATTCATCAGGCCTAGGTGTGCCGAACACGTCGTAGGCTAAACCTGTCTGCACGAACAACCAACCCGCAATAAACAACGCGGGGATCGTGACGGTATGAATAATCCAGTAACGAATACTGGTAACAATATCTCCGAAAGGTCTTTCTCCAGTTGAGCCAGCCAATTCAAGAACCTCCTATCAACACAGGCATGTTACATATCATACGAGACCGCAGAACCTCCCACAAGTAAAAGTTTAGGGAAATCCAATGATCGGTGATTGCGAGGGTCTTTGACTGAACTTTTTCCCAGGAAAAAGCTATCGCCAGGGCACCTCGCGTTCGCGTCTAAGCCGCTTGGGAATTTCCGCCAATATAGCGCAGCAGGACGCCGGACTGCCCGGTAATAAACCCGCGCTCAGGGGAAACAAAGATCACCTTAAAGAGACTGCTAGGAATGTTATCAACCGTCACGTCTTGCTCCCAAGTCTCGCCGTTATCGGTACTGCGCAACAGCGTGCCGCTGCCCCCCGAAGCCCAGAGTTCATTGGGGGTCCGATAGGCTAGATCAAGAAGGCCGATCCCGCCTGAGTTCGGACGAATGGGTTCGCTCCATTCTTCTTCGCCACCGAAGGGTGTCCCTTCGCTGAGCTGAATCTGACCGCCTCTACTGAGCATCCAAAGCTGATTATTGGTGTCAAAGCCCATGCGCTGCAGCTTGCGCGAATCGTTACGATTGTAAGGCTCCCAGGCTCTCATGCCGGGTTGCCAGATAGAGTAGTAGTTGCCGCGTTCTGAGACGGCAACATACTGACCGCCAGGTGAGCGGCGAATGTTGCGGGTGATTCCCACCGACTCGATCACTTTGGCATCCCAGTGCTGAGCACCATCATTGGACTCGTAAATTGCGCCCTGATCGGTAGCCATTTCAACAGAGTCACGCCCCAGAGCTGTAATAACCTTAGGAATACCCGGCAGCTTGGCGCTCAGGCCAATCTTTGACCAGGATTTACCGCCGTCAGTGGTGTGCAGCAAGAGTGCAGGCTCACCAGCAATCCAGCCTTCGTCACCAGAAAAGCTGATAGACGTCAATCGATACTCAGAATCTCCTAGCTCGAGGGAGCGAGGTTCCCAAGACTTGCCGCCGTCGAAGGTCTCCAGCAGGGTTGATTCGCTTCCCACCAGCCAACCGTGATCGTCGGAGATGAAGTCAACGTCCAAAGGACTGGCCTCTGTGGGCAGGGTCACGGGCTCCCAGGACAATGTCTCAACCGCGGGCAGAGACTGACAGGCAGCACAGAGCACAACGGCTGCCAGCAGCATTGTCGTTCGTTGTAAAAATTTCAGTATCGATCGCATGATTTTAAGGGCGGATGGCGAAGCCATTTCAGGAAAACAAATTTTAAGATATTAAGCCTTAAGGTCAGGGGCCTTAGCCTAGGCTATAGAAGCTTAGCAAGAACAAAGCCAAGAGACCCAATACGCTAAAGATGAGTAGATTTTTTTTACCGGGCGTCAGCGAATTGACGCCGATGCCATAGCCAAGGTTCTCTTGAAAACCTGAGGGGGCGCCCACTGATCCAATATCCATAAACTGCTTGGTCTCGGCCCGACAGACGGGGCAAGTCCAGTCTTCAGGGAGTTCTTCAAAGGGTGTCCCCACCGGGATATCGCGCCGACTATCGCCTTCCTTGGGTTCGTAAACGTAGCCGCAAGACTTGCACTCATAGCGCTTTAGGGAAGTGTTGGTTTTTGTCTCACTAGACATGGCTTGACGCTTCTTGTAGGTTTTGATCTTCAGGTTAAATTATGACATGAAACTTAACCTTTGCCTCAGAGAGGGGAGCTGAGCAGGTGGGTGGCAATCACAGTGGTGGAACAGAGCAGCATCAAAGCTAGGCTGAAGTTCCCACCGGGGAGCAGGTCGGGGGCATTTGGGGCCTGCCGCCGCTGCTTCCAGGCCATCACGGTGGGGAAGATACCGCCCAAAATCGTAATACTGAAGGTGCCAACATAGTCGAGGGCGGTAAAAAAGATAGCGGGATTCAAGGTGGCTAGGCTGAGAGTGGGGATCAGGGTCAGTGCATATAGCGGTAGACGAGGCGCTTCTGCTGACCACAGATCTTGAAAAAGATCGAGGAGTCCGTAGGTGAAGCCAATAAAGGAGGTTGCGATCGCAACCACTGAAAAAACCGCAATCAAATCCCCCAGAGCGGCACCACGATACTGCCTCTGCAGCACCATCAACGGATCAAACAGACTATCTTGAAGGCCATCGGGCACAATGCAGCAAAGAATCACGGCATTCCACAACAGGAACATTGCCAAGGGGATAGCAGATCCCACGACAATGGACTGACGAATCTTGCGAATGTCTCCCTCTAAGCGAGTGGTCACCACCGGGATCACGTTGTGATAGAACAGCGCCACCAGCATCACTGAAACAGCAGGAGGGGCAAGCTGCCAGTGCTGGAGCTGGACCTGACTCGGATCCGCCAGCCGCACTCCGAACAACAGCAAGCCGAAAAATGAGCAGAGAATCAGACCCACCAGGATCGAATTGAAGGTCTCAACCCAACCCGTTCGCCCCCAGCACACGAAACTACCGAGGGGAAGCGTAAACCCCAAAATCCCCATCCAAGTGGGGAAAGACAACGACACAAGAGGCTGAAGCGCAGTGACGAGAATATCGCCGCCCTGAGCCGCATAGGCCACCAGTAGGGCATAGTGCAGAAATAGATAGGCGACCGCTGCAGTCCAGGCCATTGCCTTGCCCAGGGTAGAGTCAATCATCGCCAACAGCCCCAGCCCTGGACGACCCACAACGCAAAGAGTCTGTACATTCACCTCCACAATTAGTAAGGCCGCCGCTAAGGCATAGAGCCACACTCCGAGCAGCATCACCGTAGACGGAATCACGCCCGCCCCCACCGTCACCGCAGGTAGCGCCAAAATCCCGGCCCCCACCGTGGTTCCCGCAATCAGAGCGGTGCAACCCCATTGACTGCCGGGTCGATGCTTCAGGCCATCTTGGCGGAACTCAAGATTTGAGAATAGACGACTCATCGAGCAATCCTACGTTTTGTCTCCAAGTCAAAATTCACCGTCTGACGCCCCCTATAATTGTCGGCGTTGCGCTGTTGACAGCGGACTCAAAGCCGCGCCAGCAAGAGACATCGAGCATAACTCCGGCACTTGAACGAGGTGGATAGATGACGAACATTGTGAAAAAAGCTGTGTTGCTAGTAATGATGGTTTTGCTGTGGAGCTTGCCGATGGGGGAAGCCAGCGCCGATCAGATCAGCCTGACCCCCGTCTCTCGGGCCGCGATTAAAAACATTCAAGTCCTGCGCAAAGACGCCAATTGCGAAGGCTGTGATCTCGAAGGCATCCGGCTCCGCAAAGAGAATCTGCAGGGGGCCAACCTACAGGAGGCAAAACTCAAGAATGCCACGTTTACGCTCAGTGATTTAAGCAATGCCAATCTAGAGGGCGCAAATCTGCAAAGCCTCAAAATCGAAGAGTCAACCTTAGCTGCCGCAAATCTTGCCAACACAAATCTTGCCACCGCCAACCTCAATGGGGCAGATCTAAGTGACGTTAATTTAAGCGGTGCGAATTTACGAGGGGCAACTCTAAACGGCACGAACCTCAAAGGCGCAAACCTCGAGGGTGCATTGCTCAGAGCCACAAATCTCAGGGGTGCCCAGGTCGATTTAGCCGACCTTGAGAGAGCCATACTCTGCAATACAGTGATGCCAGACGGCTTTTTGCGTTCCCGTGACTGTGGCTCTTAGAGGTCGTTTCAGGCGTTTGAAACCAGCTCTACAGTTTTATTTTTAAGCTCAAAGATTTTCTCAACAACATCTGAGACCACCTTGTCGGGGGTCGAGGCTCCAGACGTGACGCCCACAACAATGGGGCCGTCTGGTAGCCAGCCCTCTGTAACCGTTAGGTCTTGATTGAGGGGTTGATGCTCAATGCGATTGCCAGGACCGAGCCGAGCCGCACTATCGATGTGATAGGAGGGAATATCTCGCTCGATTGAAATCTCTTGGAGGTGAGTGGTGTTAGAGGAGTTGAACCCCCCAATCACCATCATCAAGTCAAGGGGCTGATCTACGAGTTCAAACATGGCATCCTGACGCTCCTGTGTGGCGTCACAGATGGTGTTAAAGCTCAAGAAATGCTGATTGACTTCAGCGGGACCATACTTGCGCATCATGGTGCGCTCAAACAGCTTCCCGATCTGCTCAGTTTCCCCTTTGAGCATCGTGGTTTGGTTGGCAACCCCCACCCGCACTAAGTCGATATCAGGGTCAAAGCCAACGGAGTGAGCACTGGCAAATTTATCAAGGAATTCTTGACGACGCCCTGCTGGATCCAAAATATAATCGGCAACGTACTGCGCTTCTTCTAGGTTAAGGACCACCAGATATTTATCGGCAAAGGAGCTAGTAGCAATGGTTTCTTCGTGCTTATATTTGCCGTGGATAATGGAGGTGTAGTCCCCTTTTTTATGCTTTTCTACAGAGTTCCAGACTTTAGACACCCACGGGCAGGTGGTATCCATGATTGTGCAGCCTTTATCGTTGAGCAACTGCATCTCTTGAACGCTGGCACCGAAGGCGGGCAGAATCACAACGTCACCATTGCCTTCTACGACAGAGAAATCTTTCTCTCCTGTTTCCAGTACCGGAATGAAGTCCACGTTCATGTCACGCAGGTTCTGATTAACGGAAGGGTTATGAATAATTTCGTTGGTGATCCAGATCCGTTCGGTGGGAAACTGACGGCGAGTCTCGTAGGCTAGTGCGATCGCACGTTCGACACCCCAACAAAAACCGAAGGACTCTGCCAGGTGAATGGTGACCTCTCCTCGCTGGAGAAAATAGTTCTGCTCTCGGATCTGTTGAATCAGATTGCTGTTATATTCACGGTGCAGCAGATCGGTGACCGCCGCCTCATGGCCAAATCCTCGGCGATGGTACTGCTCAGACTGATGAAGGGATCGCTTAAAGGCCTTAGTATCCATGTATATATTCCAGGTCGCGTCAGATTAATATACGTCTATACGTCGATGAGCGAAGTATTACAAAATTGGCCTAGTTTTGATCGGCCAATATGACCATCTTAAGGCCTCTAGAGTCGATGTCGCTGTACATCAGAATAAGGTCGCGTTGATCGAAAAGAACACGCGGCTGTTGTCAAAACCACTCGACTCTGTTCCCACCTCCGTAAACGGTACACCCCAATCTAATCGCGCAGTGATGCGATCGTTCCACTGCCAGCGTAGACCCACACCCCCCGCAAACAGAGTATTCGAGCCGTCAATACTGCGGTCTTCTCCGATATTCGAACCATATCCAACATCGATAAACGGAACAACATGAAGAATCCCCTGCCGCCTAGCAACCCTCAGAATAGGGATTCGAACCTCAGCAGACCCAAAAACACCATTGTCTACCAACAATAAATCCTGCCGGAAGCCGCGCACGCTATCTCCGCCGCCCAAGCCAAACTGCGCCAGAGAGGGCAGAGGGCGATCTGCAAACTGAAGATTAGATCGCAGCAGCACCAAGGTGTCAGGCGCAAGACGTTTCACCCATTGGGCCTGTCCCCGCCAGAGAAAAAACTGCCCGTCGGGAGACTCTAGGTTATCCGTCGCCCCCAAAGCATCGAGTCCCAGCGCGAACTCAGACCGCAGAGCCAGCACCGTCTTTTGATCGCGTTTTGTAAATTCTTGAGCAAACTTAAGCTCCGTCACCTTTGTCTGCCCAGACGCGTCAGAACCAGAGCCAGGAAACGGAAAATCAATGCGTTCCCCGGTCAAAGGATCTGCAATGGAAGTCTCGCTTTCACGGCGGCCAAAGCTCAGACCTAGGGCAAACTCTTGGTTGGGCCGACGCAAAATAGGCTGGCGATAGGCCACATTGAGATCTCGCGATACGCCCCTAATACTGAGCAGATCAAAGGGTTCTTCAATCACTCGGCTCCAAGCTTGACTGAAATTTACGCCCACCGTGCCGTTGCTAGCATTGACCGGAACGGTGTAGCTGACATTCACTTGATTACTGCCGTCGGTGTTGGCATAGGCCAAGCGAGCTGCATCCCCGAACCCGAATAGATTGAGCTGCTCCACCTGAATTTGGCGCTGGAAGCTGCCAATGCTGGGAGATCGCAAGTTATCTAGCCCAACTTGCACACTGAAACTATCGGCCTCCGTGACCGCCACCTCGAGCAAACTTAAACCGGGTTGGGCACTGGCCGACAGCTCAGCCGACAAATTATCAATCAAAGGGTCAAGCTGCAGGAGCTGCAGCGCCTCCAACAGGCGATCAACCTTCAGTGGGGACCGTCCCGCTCGCCGCAGACGCCGTCTGACATAGCTGGAGTTCAGGCGATTGTTGCCCGTGATGCGAATATCTTCAAGGGAACCTTCAATCACTTGAATAGTGACGGTATCTTCTTCAATCACCTGATCAGCCGGGATAAAAGCCCCCGACGTAGCGTAGCCATTATCCACATAAAACTTGGTAACGGCTGACCGAGCCTGTAATAACTCCGCAAAAGTGACCGGACGGTTCGTAAACGGCTCCGTTACCTTAGCTAGCTCAGCCTCAGTAAAAACAGTACTGCCCACAACGCGGAAGGCTTTAACCGTGATCTGCCCAGGGATTCCAGGTAAATCTGCCGGAGGGGCTTGAGGCGTAGGTGACGGCAGGAGTTCCTCTGGAGGCGGGAGCGGCTCCTCTCGGGGCAATACTCGAGGGGGCACAGGTTCCAGTGGAGGGCGTAGAATAGGGTTGAGACGATCTAGCTCGTCAGGTGCATCTTCAGGCAATAGGCCATCAGGAATTCCACCTGGCGCTTCAGGCCCCGGTGGCGTTTGCGCCAAAGCGGTGCTGCCAAGACAACAGAAGCACAGCAGATAGCTTTGGCAAAGTCGGAGAATGATCGAAAACGACGCAGGTTGCATGAACGAGCCTCAGCAAAGTTGGTAGAGTCCTATAACGCACCGTGAGAAAGGCTGCCGCAAACTTGAGCAGCACCACGAGCTGACCTTGGAGGAGTTGAGCTTGAACGTTCTAATGAACGAGAGTCGCAGATATCACTATAGATTCAACGTAAACGCTTCTGACCCATGACATCGTTCCCTGAATTAGGAACTGAGAGCGCAAAACATCATGATGAATCTCGTAGTTTAGATTACATCATGATTGCGCAGGGCCACGGTCTCAGTAGCAGCTTCTGAAGACCCATCTGCCTTTCAGGCCCTAGAAACTCTGTCTGGGGGCTAACATCTTCTGTGAGGTGTTCCCCGGAATTCTGTAAGCTGGTTTTAAGTCAATCTTTAAAGGATTGGCCGTCCAATATCCTGGTCGTAACTTTAAACATCTATGTCCGCCCCTAGCTCCACTATTCGTATTGGTTCCCGTAAGAGCCAACTGGCTTTAGTTCAGACACACTGGGTTCAAGGCGAACTCCAGCGACTTTATCCCGACCACACCTTTGAAGTCTGCACAATGAGCACGCAGGGCGACAATATCTTAGATGTAGCGCTGGCGAAGATTGGTGATAAGGGTCTGTTCACCAAGGAGCTAGAGGTTTCCATGCTCAAGCAGGAAACTGATTTGGCCGTTCACTCCCTCAAGGATTTACCCACAATGCTGCCTGAGGGGTTGGGATTGGGCGTAATTACCGAGCGCGTTGACCCCGCAGACGCTTTGGTGGTTCACGCCGACTATCAAGAATATAAAATTGAGACGCTACCGGCAGGCAGCGTGATTGGGACTTCTTCTTTACGGCGTTTGGCCCAGCTTCGCTACCATTACCCGCACTTGGAGTTCAAAGATATTCGGGGCAATCTAAACACGCGGCTCGGCAAGCTAGATGCCGGAGAGTATGACGGCATTATTTTGGCAGTGGCCGGTCTACAGCGCCTAGATTTTGGCGATCGCATCCATCAGGCCATCCCAGCAGAGATCTCGCTCCACGCCGTCGGCCAAGGCGCTTTGGGGATTGAATGTCGAGAGGGTGACGAAGAAATTTTGTCAATCTTACAGGGCTTAGCCCACCAGCCCAGTACGCTTCGCTGCCTTGCCGAACGCTCTTTTCTGCGAGAACTAGAGGGCGGCTGCCAGGTTCCCATTGGCGTCAACACCAGCTTTGAGGGCGATCAGCTAACGCTTGTGGGTATGGTGGCCAGCCTAGACGGTAAGCGATTGATCAAAGATCAGGTGACCGGTACCGATCCAGAAGCGCTGGGCAGTGAACTGGCAGCAAAGGTGCGGGAGCAGGGTGCTCAAGAGATCCTTGATGAGATCTTTGCTGAAGCCCGTCAAAACGCACAATAGCCCTTGGTCGTTGATGTGCAGAACAGTCCTCAGGTTCTCTGTTTAGGGGAAGTTCTGTGGGACTGCCTCGCCGATCAGCTAGGACGGCCCTTCACTGAAGTCAAATCTTGGACGCCCTACCCAGGTGGCGCACCTGCGAACGTTGCCTGCGCCCTGGCCAAGCTGGGAACAACGGCGGGTTTCATCGGGTGCCTGGGACAGGACCGCTGGGGGCAGCAATTGATAGAGCTGCTTGACCAACATCAGGTGGATCGAACGGGCATCCAGCAGCGGGAGGAGCCCACGCGCCAAGTCTACGTGACGAGATCAGAGGCAGGCGATCGCATCTTCTCGGGGTTTGGTGACCATCAAACCACCGACTTTGCCGATGCCTATCTACAGGCGGATGCCCTGCCTGAGTCTTTATTCGCAACGGCAGACTACCTCGTGATGGGCACCCTAGCGCTGGCCTATCCAGAGACCTGTGGCGCAATTGTTCAGGCGCTGCGGCTGGCCCAGAAGCACCGTGTCAAGGTTTGGATCGATATCAATTGGCGGCCGATGTTTTGGCCTCAGCCGACGTTAGCCAAACCCATGATTTTGGATCTGCTCCAGCAGGTCCAAATGCTAAAGCTGTCAGAGGAAGAAGCGCAGTGGCTTTTCAATACAACCGATCCAGAACAGATTGCCCGAGAATATCCGCAGGCGGGGGTGCTAGTCACGGCAGGGGCAAAAGGATGTCGGTATAAAATCTCGGCTTGCTGCGGCCACACAGAGGCCTTTCGAGTTCCCGTTGTCGATACGACAGGGGCAGGTGATGCTTTCTTAGCCGGTTTTCTGCATCAGTGCTGTGCGCGAGACTTTCATTATCATGGAGATTTCCAGGATGCCTCTCTGCTCAAGGAGATGATTCGATATGCTAGTGCTGTGGGTGCGCTGGCTACGCTCAAGCCAGGTGCGATCGCATCTCAGCCCACCGCAGCCGAAGTCCAATCGTTCCTAGACGCTCACCACCGTGATTCCTGTCGCTCATCCCAGCTTGAATCGTCTTGATCCCCCTGTCCCTGAGCATCCCTGGCCCACAGGGTATATTTTCCAGAGTTCGGGACAGCAGTTTAGCTATCGGGTGATTGGCCCCTGCTGTCGTCTCTACGACCGCGAACAGCTCCCTTGGCCCTGCTGCCGCCTGCAGTGGCACAGCAAAGAACCAAGCTGGCGGCGGATTGGTCGTCGCTTAGTAGTCGATATGGCGACGCGTCGCTATGCCTCTTATTGCGTTGAGCTTTTAAACTACGGTCAGCCAGGGGCTATTTTTGTGATGACGCTGTACACCACGAAGCTCACGTCTGAAGCGCAGAGCTGGTGGTGTACTCGGTTAAAGGCGGCGAAGCCAGAGCGCTGAGCTGCACCTAGGGAGCGGGAGGTTCTGGGGTGGAGGCATCGGCAGCGGAGGTTTCTGACTCAGAAGCCCCTTTACTGGATTTCACCTTTTTAATTTGCTTTTCCACAGCACGCTCTTGGCGATACTTGTCTGCTTTTTTGTAGAGTTTCAATGCTTGTTCTAAGTCTTTTAGCGCGGCCTGCTTATCCCCTATCGCGTGGTAAGCTTCTCCCCGCTTTTCAAAGGCGAGGGGATTAGAGCCATTGCGCTCAATTGCCGCGCTAAAGCTTGCCACGGCCCCCTGATCTTCCCCTAGCTCTTGCAGCGCCATCCCTCGATAGAGGTAGGCAAAGATATTCTCAGGGTTGATCTGTAAGGCACGATTGTAGTCTGCTAAGGCTTCTTTGTAATTATCGAGCTGACGAAAGGCATTGCCCCGATTGTAATAGGCGTAAGCGTTTCTATTGAAAAGTTCGAGAGACTGGGTGTAGGATGCGATCGCATCTTCATAATCCGCCGCCGCATAGTGGCGATCGCCCTGCCGCACATACTCCGCCACCGTAGCAGATGACTCTTCTGCAGCAGGTTCAGCACCAGCATCTTGCGTCGCTGGTGGAGCCACTGACTCTTCCGTGACAGTAGGTGCCGCCTCCGTCTGCGCTGCTAGAGGCGACAGTCCCAAAGGAGCAAGAGCGACAAAACCGATCGTTGAGCAACCCAACAGCAAACCGGCTGATTTGTAAACGTACCTCATAGAAATATTCCCGCAATAGACCTTGATCAACAGAAGAGCGCTTGCGATTTCGGTACTCACATCCTGAAATCGCCCGTCATAGAGCATCGGGTGATGCAGCAAACTTTTGTATCAGTTTAAAGGACTCAGAACCCCAGTAGAGGTTCCCAGCCAACCAGGTAACCTCACAAAAAAGCGCAGGGCACTAAATAATGCCCTGCGCTCCTAGTTATGAAGGTTTGATTCCCTCTGCACTTACGGCTTTAGTACTTATAGCTGTCTGGCTTGAATGGACCGGCTGCTGGAACATTAATGTACTGAGCCTGGTCTGGCGTCAGTTTCGTGATCACGCCTCCAAAGCCTTCCACCATATAGCGGGCGACCTCTTCATCAAGCTGTTTGGGTAACACCTCAACCGTCAGCGCCTTCGCCTGCTGGTCAGCCGGCAAATCAGCAAACTTGCGCTCAAACAAGAACATCTGTGCTAGAACCTGATTCGCAAAGGAACCATCCATAATCCGCGAAGGATGTCCGGTCGCATTACCCAAATTCACTAGGCGACCTTCAGACAAGAGAATCAAAAAGTCATCAGCCGCATCACTGCGGTAGACCTGATGGACCTGAGGCTTCACTTCTTGCCAACGCCATTCTTTACGCATATAAGCTGTATCGATCTCATTATCAAAGTGACCAATATTGCAGACCACAGCTCCTGACTTCAGAGCCTTGAGCATGTTGGCGTCACAGACATTGAAGTTTCCTGTCGTAGTGACCACTAGGTCAGTCTTAGCCAACAGCTCAGCGTTAACGCTGTTCGCGCTACCGTCATTGTGACCATTGAGATAAGGCGAAACCACTTCAAAGCCATCCATGCAGGCCTGCATGGCGCAAATCGGATCAGCCTCAGTCACCTTAACGATCATGCCCTCCTGGCGCAGAGAAGCAGCGGAACCTTTACCCACATCGCCGTAGCCAATCACAAGAGCCTTCTTACCGGCCATCAGATGGTCGGTGCCGCGCTTAATCGCATCATTAAGGCTATGGCGACAGCCGTATTTATTGTCGTTCTTGGCCTTCGTAACTGAATCATTGACATTAATGGCTGGAATCTTCAGCGTTCCTTTCTCCAGCATCTCCAGCAGCCGGTGGACCCCCGTTGTGGTCTCTTCAGTGACACCGTGAATCCGGGTGAGCATTTCAGGGTATTGCTCGTGAATGTGGCCGGTCAGGTCACCACCATCATCCAAAATCATGTTGGCCTCCCACAGATCACCCGCAGGAGTATGGCAAGTCTGCTCGATGCACCACATATACTCGTCTTCGGTTTCCCCTTTCCAGGCAAAGACGGGCACCCCAGAAGCGGCAATGGCAGCAGCAGCATGATCCTGAGTTGAAAAGATATTGCAAGAGGACCAGCGAACTTCAGCCCCCAATTCACAGAGGGTTTCGATCAAAACCGCCGTCTGAATGGTCATATGAATGCAGCCGAGAATCTTAGCGCCCTGCAGCGGCTTACTGTCTCGGTATTTAGCACGAATAGTCATTAGTGCCGGCATTTCACCTTCGGCAATAGCAATTTCTTTGCGTCCCCAATCGGCCAAGGAGATATCTGCGACCTTATAGTCTTGGGCCGCCGGACCTGTCTGGGGCTTGGGCATTACTTGTGTAGTCATATGATCCTTTTGCTGGTTGCAGTGTTCAATATATGCGGGTGTTGATCAGCGCACTCAATTCAGTGGCTAAGCTGGAGAGCAACGCGACCAACTCTGTCGATGCGACTCGAAACGCTGTTTAGGTTCCAGCAGTCAAATCATGGCGTGCTCTTAGAATGAAAACTATTCTAGGCCAAAAAGCAATGTCGAAATTGTAACAGAGCTTTTTATGACTAAGACGGGATTACCTGTCACAATTGTGAGTGATTTTCATAATTTGCTGGCCCCTTGCTTTTCCAGATTATCGATATGACCTAGCACCAGATGACGATTGAGCACTCATGACTCAATTACTCTCAGCGAGGGCAATAGGTTTGGAATATCTAAAAATTGTGCGGCAGTTTTGGCTGCATTACAGCCCTTATAATTTTGTGACTGTCCATCCCGACCACTTCTATGGCCCGTTTATCTGCTGAACTTCAGCGTGAGTTTTTGGAAACTGAGCGCAGTCCCAACGTTACCTTGCAAGACCTACTGGAAATCTCAGGGGAACGGGTCTTTGGCTTTCTCTTTGTTTTACTCGCGCTGCCTTCAGCCTTGCCCGTTCCGGCACCGGGCTATTCAGTTCCCTTTGGGATTGTGCTATTTCTGCTAGCAACGCAGCTTGTCCTAGGCCACCAGCAGCCTTGGGTCCCTCAACGGTTTGCAAAGCATTCCATATCACTGCCAAAAGTGCAGTCTTTCCTCAAAGCTGGGCTACCGTGGCTAAAACGAATTGAAGCCATCGCCCGTCCTCGGTTACTGCCAGTGTGTACGACACCTGTGGGGCGAGTTGTGATTGGCTGTGCGATTGCTTTGATGGCAATCTCAATGATGATTATTATCCCTGGGACCAACACGCTCCCGGCGATTGGCATCTTTGTCACCGGCTTTGGTTTACTAGAAGATGATGGTGCCATCTGTCTGGCAGGACTGGTGATTTGTCTCTTTGGAGCCGCCGTTTCTATTTCTATTTTGATTGCTGTCTTTTGGGGTGGGGCAAGTTTGCTCGATCTGCTCAAAGACTGGGTCAAGGATTTAGTGTAAGGGCAAGATCTAGCAAAGAATCGATGGACAAAAACTACTCGTTTTGGGTCTGAATTTCGTCGATAAACACGCTAATCTCAGAGGCATGGACAAGATTGCCCTGCGTTTGATAGAGCTGCACTGACCGCTGGAGAGCAGAGATCGCCTGCTGTTTTTGCCCCTTGTTAAAAAAGGCAATACCCAGTCCTTCCTGAGCTGGCGCTAATGTGGGCTGGAGTTTGAGAGCCTGCTCATAGGTTGAGATCGCTTGATCAAATTTTTGCTGCTGAGCCAGCGCTAAGCCCAAATTTACATGAGCTGCGGCAAGTTTTGCATTGTGCTTAATTGCCTCTCGATAAGCCGCACCAGCATCGGCATATTTGCCTTGAGCAGCAAGGATTAAACCCAAATTGTTGTGAGCATTGGCATTCTTAGGATTGATCTTTAAAGCTGTTCGATAGGCGGCAGTGGCTCCCTTGAGATCACCTTGGGCACTCAGACCTACCCCTAAACCCACATGAGCCTCAGCAAGCTGAGGAGAAAGGGCAATGGCTTGTTCAAAGGCCACTATAGCCTCTTGAGATTGTTGATTTTTCTGCAGGGTGAGCCCCAAATCAAGATAGGCCTGAGCAAACTTAGGGTTCAGTGCGACAGCCTGACGGTAGGCCTCAATCGCAGAGCTCGTTTTTTGCTGCTGACCGAGGCTCTGCCCTAAACGGTGATACGCTGAGGCCGTCTTGAGTTGCTGTTGATTAACCGGCTGTAGAACCGCAACGGCCTGTTCTTTGTCCCCCTGCAGCCGGAGCGCATAGGCTAGCTGAGACCGTGCCTGCCGATTATTCGGCTGCAGCTCTGCAGCCCGCTGGAATGAAAGAATAGCCTCGGGCAGTTTTTTCTGAGCCTGAAACACTAACCCCAAAGCGATATGCGCCTCAGCCCACTGTGGTTCTTGAAGCAGAACGGTTTGAAAAGCCTTCTCAGCCGCTGCTAAGCGACCCGTATGATAGAGAACCTTGCCCGCTTCATAATGCACCTTGGCCGGTAATGCCTCAGAACTTGAAGGTGCAGCCGGCGCAGATATCGACTGTGTTGGCGCAATCTGAGCTAGAGGCGCAGCAAAACTCACTTGACAATCTAATTGCCCCCCCAGACCTGCAGCAAGCAGGCCAAGCAAGGTGGGCGCAGAGTAACGCATTCCTTTCACGGCAAAATCTATTAATTTAATTTGAGGTGTAGCGGTGAGTTCCGTCGACCCCAAGACAACGGCACGTAACCCTAACGCATATTTCATAGGTACCCCCTACACCCAATAGTCTGCTTAAAGACATCCCAGCTGTCAATTAGAATTCTCAAAAAAAAATTTATTTATGGCTGTGCCCCCACTCTGTCCACATAAAAATGAATATTTCGAGGGTGCTATTGGTTTGAATTCCTTACAGCTGGACAGCGCTTAGAACAAACAGAAAAATGGGTGTAAAAGCAACACGCTACAGTGGAGGAGACTGAATCCTCTAGAATTTTCTATGGTTGTCCGGCGCTATTTTTCTGTGGTCCCAATGGGGCTGATGCTACTGCTGTCTCTGACGGGCTGCAGCGGTAAGGCGATTGAGCAAGCTTTTTCAGCGGATCCCAATACCAATCAATGGGGCAGTGCTGCAGCAAAGCTACCGTCCGAGTTTCCGCGAGAGCTACGCTACCCCAAGGCTCAGCTTCAGACGGTCAGCACCGAGCAAAATCAGGCAAGTCAAGGCACCCTTCAAGCCCCCCTGCAGAAAACCCGATGGGGTACACCCGACTCTAGTGATGAAATTCAGCAATTTTATCGCCGGCTGTTTCGAGGGGAAGACTGGCAGCTTGTGGATCAGAAATCAACGCGATCGCAAACCACACTCACAGCCCGCAAACAAACGCTACAGGTGGAGGTGACGGTTGAGACGAGTCAGACTCAATCGGGAGGAACTTCGCCTATTGTCGTTACACCCGGTAAACCTCTGACAGTCTTTCAGGTGGACTATCGGAAGGGATCTGATACCCAGTTAAAAGCAACCGAGCAAGCCCCAACAACTTCATCACCGTCCCCAGAACTAGAGACTGAAGTCGGACCACAGGACAACCGCCCGGCCCTAACGGCAACGTCTTCTTTTGCTGATATCGAGCAAGTTCCGGCAGAACTGCGTCCCTACGTTAGCGATTTGGCACGGCTAGAGGTGCTGACGCCCAATGCAACGCCCAACGACGATGCGGGCAACCCTAGCGCAATTTTCGAACCCAATCAGGGCATCACTCGCGGTACCTTTGCCCGCTGGCTTGTAGAATCGAACAACCGTCTCTACCGAGATCGTCCAACGCAGCAAATTCGACTCGCGACGACGGCAGCAACACCCGCTTTCAACGATGTCACAGCATCCGAGCCGCTGTTTCCCTATATTCAAGGTCTGGCAGAAGCGGGTTACATTCCCAGTCAATTGACGGGAGACAGTAAAGAGGCGGCGTTTAAACCTCAACAACCTCTGACACGCGAAACGCTGCTCACCTGGAAGGTACCGGTGGATCTGCGTCAAATTCTACCAACGACGACGGCAGCCAAGGTACAGCAGGTTTGGGGATTCAAAGATTCTAGTCGCATTGCGCCTGAGGCGCTGGCGGCAGTCCTTGCCGATCATAAGAACGGAGATCTGGCGAATATTCGTCGCCTGCTCGGTTCAGCCCTATTATTCCAGCCCCAGAAAGCGGTCACTCGTGCCGAAGCCGCTGCAGCTCTGTGGTTTATTGGCAAAGAGGGAGAAGGTTTTTCTGCTAAGGACGTGGTGCGGGCTGAGCGTCAGACAGCGGGTCAGGCCAGTGAACAAACTGGACAGACTTCAGAGTAGGGCCACACAAAAAATAACTAGACCTGGGGTAAGCGGCCATGAAGCTCGGGTGATGTGATGATTTCTGCCAGAGAGTCTGTCTCGGAGAGAGGATCATGGCCCCAGCGCTGATCGCTAGCAGGATTCGAGAGCAACAGCAACGCTGTCACGCCCCCAGCATGGGCAATGAGCATAAGTCTTTGCAATAAAGCAGACATAGAAATCTCCTCGCACTTCGATGCATCCCTTCAGAAATGCACGCATAGTCTCTTTGTCGAGGAGAGCAACAGAGGAGTTCCCGCGTTTCAGCTATCGAATTTTTGCTTGGCTTGCTGATAGACGTCAACGGTGATTTCAGTAATACCGGCTTCTTCGGCGAAGCGCTCGATTTTCTTGCGGGCGGCTGGACGGACGAAGAAAGGAATCTCTTTTAATGCGACCTTGGCATCTTCAGTCCACTGAGCAGTACTCATAGATAAAAGCGGGTTAGGGGTGAGCTGATTTTATCAAAGAACAATCCCACGTTTTTGCTGCGCGATCTTGGATCAAGTCTTCAAAGCTGTTGTCTAGCAGGCTGCTAGGCAGGGGCTGCGTCACGCTGAACGCGAATGATATTTTCGGTTACGCTCTCGAAGGTATCATCATGGCTAATCACAAAGAGCTGCCGGAACGTTTTGAGATGCCCGAGGGCTTCGGCAAGCTGCTGACGACGGATCTGATCCATGTTGGTGGTGGGTTCGTCAAAAAAGGCAACGTTGATGTCAGAGAGAACTTTGAGGAGCGCTAGCCGAACGGCGAGGGCGGCACACATTTGCTCACCGCCGGAGAGGCTCCTGAAGCTGCGCCAATGTCCCTGGGCCTGGACCTGAATGTCGTAGTCTTCGGTCCACCGCAGAGCAACATCCGGTCGATTCAGCAATTCTCGGAAGAGATTATCAGCTTCCCAGGAGATCTCGGTTAGGTAGAGCTTGGTGATCCGAGGACCGCTTTGGTTATAGATACGGCGGGCTTCACGGACGAGCTGCAGCACTTCTTGTTTAGGACCTTGATCCTTACGGGCCTGCTGGCGCTGCTCAAAGACGGCTTGCCTGATTTGAAGCTGCTGCTCAAGGGACTGAAGTTGAGCTTGCTTGGGGGGTAAACCGCCTTGAAGCTGGTCCTGTTGGCTTTTGGTTTGCTGATAGGTGGCGGTGGCTTGGGCCAATTGCTGAGGATCATGGCCCTGGGATTGATTTTGGTACTGCTCCTGTAGGGTTGTGAGCTGATCTTGAAGGGTTTTGAGGGTTGCGATCGCATCCCCCTTCGACTGATCCAACGTCTTAAACGTATTGGCCTCATTCCGGTGCCGCAGATAAACCTGATGAACCTCATGATTTTCTTGCTGAATCTGTTGCTGTGCTTCTGTCTGTGCCTCTAAATCTGCAAAGCCCTCAAGTTTTTGTTCGACATCGGCAAAGCGGTGCTGCAGCTCTTGACCGTTGTGCTCAAGCTGTTTCACCTTTGCCTGGAGCGGTGCCTCCTGCTGAAGCTGCTGCTGTAAAACCTGCACCTGCCCTTTGGGATTTTTGAGATCTGTGAGCTGCGACTCGACCTTCGCCAAAGCTGTCATTACAACAGATTCCTGTTCAAGCTGAGTCCGTCGTTCAGCCGACTGCTGCTGGAGTTCAGCCGTTTCTTTCTTTGACTCTTGAAGCTGCTGCTGTTTAGCTGTCAGAGATGACCACTGTGCTTGAGCCTGCTGCGCGGCTTGAATATCGCGCTGGATCTGCTCAAGCTGGGTTTGCGACTTCTGCACAGCCTTCGGATCGCTTAAATCCGTTAGGGTTTGCGTGAGCTGCTCCACCATGCGAGATGTTAATGCAACACCCGCTTCCAAGGCCTCGGAGACAGGCCCCAGATCGGCCCCCTTCTTCAAAAGCGTTAAGGCATCGTTGACCTGCTGACGGTGGCGATCGCAGTCTGGCTCAAACTGCCCCACAAGCTGCCGGAGTTCTTCTGCAAATTGTTTAGCGGCCTCCACCCGGCTAATGTGCGCCCGCAAATCCTGTTGCTGAGCTTCTAGAATTGGGAGCTGTTGTACCTGAGGCTCTAGCTGGTGCAAACGAGCAATCTCCTGAGCCAGCTGTTCTTGGTGCGCCTGACGCTGTTGAATTTGAGGCTGGAGCATTTGAATCTGAAGTTTGGCATTCTCAAGCTGCTGAAGCTGTTGGCGACCATCGGCCTGAGACTGTTCTAGCTGTTCCTGTCGGGGAATGTGCTTCCGCCACTGCTCCAAATCTAGTCGCATTTGATCAAAAGAAGCGAGCTGTCCCTGGAGCTGTGACTGGTCTATCTGCTGTTTACTAAGCTTTTGCTGGATCTGATCGCGTTGCTTTAGCAACTGCTGCTGCTGCTGTCGCTGAGCTGCAAAGGTGTGAAGTGATTCCAATGCTTGCTCATAAGCTTGAAAGCTGGGACGATGCTGGCGACACAGAGTGACCGCTTTTTGGGCACTGACCCAAGATACCTCCAGTAGCTCTAGCGATTCTTGTTTGTGGTGTGTCTGAGCCTGACACTGCTGAACCTGCGTTCCCAAAGCCTGCAGAGCTTGATCAATAGCTGCTAACCGCTCGACCTCAGATTTTTGCTGTTCTAGCTGCTGAACCAGCAGTGTCATTTGAGCCTGATCTGCACGAATATCTTTCCGTAGCTTCGCCGCTTGTGCCTTGAGATCAGGCCAGTCGATGAGCTGCTGATCATAGGTTGCGATCGCACGTTCTAGATCCCTGACCTGTCCTTGGGCATAGGCTTCTAAATCACGACTTTTAGAATAAGCCTGCTTATACTCCTCCACCTTCAGAATGGGGTCGAAGACCTTCTTGCGATCTGCGGGTCGCTTCAAAAAATCGACCGTAAACGTCCCCTGAGGAATACCAATGGTCTCAGCGAATAACTTATTAAGCTCGGTGGTGGGCGGCACCCCTAGATGCTCACACAGCCATTGTTTAACATCCTCAATTTTCTTAAGCCCCAGATTTGCGTTGAGCTGTGGATCATGGAGGCTATAGCCTTGACTCGTACAGCGTCGAACCTCATAGACGCGACTGTCTTCTGTAGAGGAGAAAGTAACCGTAACCTGAGCACTCTTAGCACCAGCAGAAATAATTTCTGTCTTGGTATAGTCACAGTGGTCGAAGAGAACCCAGGCAATCGCCTCGAAGATACTGGTTTTACCCGCACCGTTTTCGCCACAGATGGCATTAGTACCAGGGCAAAATTCATAGAAGCGATCGCGGTGAGCTTTGAAGTTTTTCAGCGTAATAGAGAGAACTTCCATGCAGCTTTTGCCTGATGGGGTCAACAGATGATAGGACTTCAGTGATCATGCTGACAGAAGACCCAAAAGACAGCAATCATATTCGCCCATGTGACTCTAATTTGAGCATCAACTGCAGCACCATGCTCATGACCCGCAGATTTCCTAATCATGACCTCTCGTCTGCACTGAACCCAAGGCACAGGCAGGTTACACGCCTATTACGAGTCCCCTAAATCTTGAAGAGCTGCTTAAATTCTTCTTTACGTAATCAGGGAAAAACTTTAGAAACTTCAGAAAAACAGAATACTGCGATAATATTGTGAAGATCAAACACAAAGAGAAGTACGGTATGAGTACGGGTACAGTAAAGTGGTTCAGTTCTGATAAAGGTTTCGGTTTTATTACTCCAGATGATGGAGGCAAGGATCTGTTCGTGCACCACTCTGATGTCAACGTCACAGGCTATGCAACGCTTAATGAAGGTCAGAAAGTAGAGTATGAGGTCGGAGAGGGCAAGAAAGGACCATGTGCCAAGAATGTAACTACCCAGTAATCGTATAATTCATCCGAACAAGGTAGAGAGAGTCGGCACCTCAACAACCGATTCTCTTTAAGTCATGAGAGCCTCGCTGTAGACTAACGGTGTTGAACGACATACTGCTCAATAATCGGGCAGTATTCGTGGCATCGCAATGGAATACGGCGGGGTTTATACGTCTAATATAGCCTGAGGAAGAAGCAGGACGAGCGAGTCCTTGTCTGTGTCAAAAATTCGCTCCGCTTTCTCCAGCTAGTATTCTTTAAGCTAGAAGAACAGTAATGCCCCATACAGGACAGCTTGAAGCGTTCTGTATGGGGCAAATAAGACGCTAGAGAGATTGGACTATACAGTTGCTTGGGCCTGAGCCTGATTCTGAAGCAGCTCCACTAGCTCATCAATTCCTTTCTTAATGCGGCGAGTGACTGTGACGGGGCTGACGCCAATCCGCTTGGCCACTTCCTGGCGAGAGAGATGATGAAAGAAGACTGACTCAATCATCTCGCGAGTCTTATCTTCAAGCTGGTTGAGGGCATGCTGTAGCTCAATGCGGTCCTCTTCATTGACTTGTAATATCTGATAGTGCGTATCGGTTAACGTATCACCCAACGTCATCGCTGACTCAGACTGCTGATGATTACTAGAAGAAACCCGAGCATTCAGGCTCAAAGGGGTACGGTTAGAAGCAGCAAGCTTCACAGAGCGCCACTCATTCATTGAGAGGTCTAGAGCATCCGCAATCTCTTGGTCACTGGGCTGACGCCCCAACTCCATGGTGAGAGCTTGGCGAACCTTAGCGCCCTCACGGCTGAGCTGTTGCCAGCGACGGGGGACACGAACAGTATTGGCGCGGTCTCTCAAGAAGTGAAGAATTTCACCGCGAATGTAGGGAACGGCGAAGGAACTGAAGGCATAGCCTTGGGTGGGGTCAAAACGCTCAATGGCGGTAATCAAACCCATGTAGCCGCACTGCTCTAAATCTTCATAAGGCTCAGCACATTGGTTGGCTAAACGGTGAGCGACTTTGCGAACCAGGCCCATGTTGAGGCGAACCAGTCGATTTCTGAGACGAACGGAAGGCTCTTGCTGGTAAGAGACCAGAAGCTCCATCGATTGAGACTGAAGAGTAGTTTGGTAAGCCATGTTGTTTTGCCGAATGTTGATAACGCCCTATGAGAAATCATTATGGGGGGACGGCTCAAGCCACAACATCGTTAAATTACTGAACTTTCGACAGGTGAGATCGCAAAGCTTCCGCATTTACACGTAAGCTTTCTGCCATCGATAGCGCTACAGCAGCCCCCAGATCTAGCAAGGAACAGGCAACACCAGATTTAAAGCATTTTTGGGTGCTAAAGAACATTAATTCTGTGAAGAGAACGAGATCAGTACGTATGATGGCTATCATGTCTGCCATCGGCCTCCAATTGTGAATCATCGCTTCCCTTTCACCTGCCATCAAACCTGCTGCGACACTCACGCTAGGGTCGGCACCTTTCAGACTCCCCACGGCCCCGTCGAGACCCCTCGTTTTATGCCGGTCGGGACTTTAGCAAATGTGAAAACGGTCACTCCCGATCAGCTTCAGGGCACGGGAGCCCAGATGATCTTGGCAAATACCTATCATCTACACCTACAGCCTGGAGAAGGCATTGTTGAACGAGCCGGGGGACTCCACCGCTTCATGGGCTGGTCAGGGCCAATTCTGACAGACTCAGGCGGCTTCCAGGTCTTTAGCCTCAGCGACATGCGCTCCATTGAAGAATCTGGCGTCAGCTTTCGCTCTCCGCGAGATGGGCAGGTCATTCATCTGTCACCGGAACGTGCGATCGCAATTCAAAATGCTTTGGGCGCAGACGTGATCATGGCCTTTGACGAATGCGCACCCTATCCCGCCAGCCGTGAAGCCATCGAAAACGCAGCAGACCGAACCACCCGCTGGCTAGAACGATGTATAAAAGCCCATGAACGCGCCGACCAAGCCCTGTTTGGGATTGTCCAAGGGGGAACCTACCTCGATCTGCGCCAAAAGTCTGCACGATCTCTGGTTGAGTTTGACCTGCCAGGATATGCCATCGGCGGCGTCAGCGTTGGGGAACCCCCCGAACTCATTGAAAAGATTGTTCAAGCCACCACCCCTTTGCTGCCCAAAGATAAGCCCAGATATCTCATGGGTGTGGGCACCTATCGAGAGATGGCGCAGGCGATTGCAGCCGGTATTGATCTCTTTGACTGCGTGATCCCCACGCGACTCGCCCGCCACGGCAATGCGCTGGTGCGGGGCGAACGATGGAACCTCAAAAATAATCGTTTCCGGAAAGACTTTACGCCCCTTGACTCTGACTGCCCCTGCTACGCTTGTCAGACATTTACGCGGGCCTATCTGAGCCACCTATTACGATCACGCGAACTCCTCGCCTATACCTTACTCAGCATCCACAACATCACAGAGCTGGTGGGCTTTACCCAAAAAATCCGGCAGGCCATCATTCAAGGCACCTTTGCCCAAGACTTTAGGAACTGGCTTCAGCCTGCAAAATAGACTGGAGCGCAGGTAACAGTTGCTCACTTAAAGTCATCGGATCAACTCCCATTTCCGTCGCCGCTTGAGCCACGAACCGTCCAGCCTGAGCGTGCCACCAAACAGCCGCCCCAACAGCCTCTGATTTCTGTGTTTGAGCAAATAGACCGCCAATCAATCCCGTCAACACATCTCCACTACCGCCACGGGCCAAAGCTGGCGTACTTTCAGGATTGACGAGTACGCTCCCGTCCAAGTCAGCGATGACGGTTCTTGCCCCTTTCAAAAGGACAATTGCCCCTACTTCTTGAGCAGCCCGTCGGGCCATCTCAGCTTTAGTGAGTGAAGCCTGGGCAAAGTCAGGGAATAATCGCCTAAATTCTCCTGGGTGAGGCGTCAAAATGATGGGAACCGATCGATGGTGCCAGGTTGACTCCGCTTGGGCGAGTAGACTCAACGCATCGGCATCTAACACCAGTGGACATTGGCTTTCTAGCACTTGCTGCAGCACAATAGAAGCTTCAGTGGTGACACCAGGGCCATAGGCAACAGCATCAAACTGTTCCAACAATAGTTCTGCAGGAAGATGGGAAATAGCACCAGCGTCGGTTTCTGGGCAGCCGATCACGAGGGCTTCAGGCACTTGCGAGACAACCCACGACTTCAAAGATTGGGGCACCGCAATGGAAAGCATGCCCACTCCTGTAGCCCTCGCGCCACGAGCCACTAAAACAATACTGCCGGCGTAGCGCTGCGATCCGCCGATCAGGAGTGCATGACCTTGTCGATATTTGTGAGTATCCGGGGGACGTTTTAGCGGAAGCTGCGACAGAGCAGACTGTGAGGTGATCCGCAGCATATCAGGCGTCCCTAGGACTGCCTCAATGTCTTTCAAGGGAATATCAAAGTCAATCAGCGAAGCCTGTCCCACATAGTCTAAGGCCGAATCCTGCAGCAGTCCTGATTTCCAGAGACCGAGGCACAACGTATGGGTTGCCTGAATAGCCGTGCCAAGAACCTGCCCCGTATCGCAGTGGAGTCCAGAGGGAATGTCGATACTGACCACCGGCACTGATACAGAATTGATGTGATCTAGGAGCGTTTTGAGTTCGCCTTCAATAGGTCGTTCCAAGCCAAACCCAAACAGTCCATCGACAATTACATCTTGGTTAGCAAGCGCAAGACCGTTCTCTAGAACGGGAATCCCCAAACTCTGAAGATATTGAAAATGATCTTGGGTTAGAGATTTCGCCTTTGTGAGGGGGCGAAAAACATTGACGCGATATCCCCGGGAAAAAAGTTCACGGGCAACGACGAGGGCATCTCCCCCGTTGTGTCCTGGCCCTACGAGAACGCCAATCTGAGAGATGCGATGGCCGACCACCGACCGTCGGTCATCGCAAGGATAAAGAGCCTGAATACGACGTGCAATCAGCCCTCCTACTTTTTCCATCAGCGCGGCAACGGGCATCCCGGAGGCAAAAATGCGAGACTCAATCGCCTGCATCTGCTGAGCCGTGACCACAAACTGCTGCAGTCGTGTTTTCCGAGATTGAACGCGCTGCTGCCAGCGAGGAATATGATGCGAAGGAAAAGCAGACATACAGATAGGGCAAACTAAAATGCCTGAGAGTATACTCTCAGGCATTTTAGAAGGCTTTTGGGCAAGTTGCCTCTAAACCTAGGGATGAAAAAGGATATCAGGGAAGAAGCGATTCACTTCCACCAAGATGCCCGCAGTAAACCAGATCCAGGTGAGCGCTAGAACTGGGGCTGAGGTTAGAATTTTCATGAAATTTTCTCTCAATCAAATAGCAACAGCGCAGCACCTATCGAGGCGATACGGTGATCTCATCATCAGGAACGGTTAACTGCCCCGTACTGAATTCCCGGAAAGCCGTGAGCGGCCATGCAGCGGCCCCCATCATGCAGCCAAACGCAAGGGAGACATTAATGTTAATTTCACCCTCGCCAGGATTTTTCTCTTTTTTATTGGCTATTAGGTAAGCTCGACCAGCGTTACCAATCCAGCCCGCAATGTAGAGAAACATCAAGCCAGGAATCGTAAAATCACCCACATGACTCAAACGACCGTCTGCGATAATGCGAGGAAGGCCATCATCAGCACCACAGGAGGCTGCACCATAGCGCTCAAAGCGCTTAGTACCAGACTCGGGGTCAGCAGTTGTGGCACGGGCCTGGGCGGCTCGCGCTTGAAATGCTGGTGATTCACTGCAGGGAACCAGACCAGCTACATCCGCAGAGGCAGGGGCTGCGAACCCAACCCACAACGTAAATGTAAGAATGAGAGCAAACAATCGACGCATAAATTGTTTCCCTTAGTCACAAAAGAAGTTTATTGAGCAAAAATGATTGCTTTTATATGACCAAGCCCATTACATTGACAGCAGCCGCGCTCTTCACGAATTTCTCCAGCGAAGAGTCAAAGCCTCCTGTAACAGACCCGCTCATTAAAAGACGTTACCAGTAAATGGCAACCGTTTTAGCAATTGAAACGAGTTGTGACGAAACTGCCGTGGCAGTTGTAAGAAAACGTCACATTCTTAGTCATCTTGTCGCCTCCCAGGTGGCTCAACATCGCCCCTATGGGGGTGTGGTTCCTGAAATCGCCTCTCGACAGCATGTAGAAGCCATTAATTCTCTAGTGGCTCAAGCTCTGGAACAATCAAAATCAAGCTGGACGCACATTGATGGCATTGCTGTAACCTGTGCGCCAGGACTTGTGGGCGCGCTCTTGGTGGGTTTGACCGTGGCGAAAACCCTAGCAATGCTCCACGATAAACCTCTGATTGGCATTCACCATTTAGAAGGGCACATTTATGCGTCCTGCCTAGAGAACCCAGACCTGCAGCCTCCCTTTCTTTGTTTACTCGTCTCGGGAGGACATACAAGCCTGATTGAAGTCAAAGACCACGGCTGCTACACAACGCTAGGGCAGACGCGCGACGATGCCGTTGGGGAAGCCTTCGATAAAGTCGCTCGCCTTCTAGATCTGGGCTACCCGGGCGGTCCTGCTATTGATCAGCTTGCACAAACGGGCAATCCTGACGCTTTTCGTCTACCTGAGGGCAAAATTTCGCTGCCGGGTGGCGGTTTTCATCCCTACGACTCTAGCTTCAGTGGTTTAAAGACAGCGGTTTTACGCTTAGTTGAAAAATTACGCGAAACTGAACCCATTCTGCCCACGGCTGATTTAGCGGCAAGCTTCCAGCGAACAGTAGCGAAAGCATTAACGCAACGCACCATTGCCTGTGCCCTGGACCGAGGGCTGCGAACCATTGTCGTCGGAGGCGGGGTCGCGGCGAACAGTGGCCTACGACAGCAGCTGCAGCAGGCAGCTCAAAAGCAGGGTCTTCAGGTCCTGTTTCCGCCCATATCACTCTGCACAGACAACGCAGCGATGATTGGTTGTGCAGGAGCTGAGCATCTAGAGCGCGCCCACACTTCTAAGCTGACGCTGGGCGCTCAGTCTCGGATGGCGATCGCAAATATCATGGACCTCTATCAGCCATAGCTGAGATCGTTACTTTGCTCTAAGCCATACAGGGTCTCTTGAATCAAAATAGCGGCGACCCTCAATAAAACTAATGGAGACAGCCGTGCCATCTACCGGCCCACTGTCTCCATTTAATGTTTGATATAGATGTAAAGTCCCTTCGGTATTAGCAGCGTCCATACACCTAAAAGCTGGGTAGCTTAGGCCTGCTAATTTGCGTCCTCTCCTTTCGGAAGAAGTTGCCATTTCGGGGACTCATCTGGGCTTAAATGCGGGGGGTATGACAGCCCAACAATCTAATACTAATGCCTCTGATTTTTCTTCTGTACCGTGTAAATACGGAACCCAGAAGACTCTTTTTTAGCAAGGACTGCAGCTACCTGCGTATTTATACGGAGAGCACTTAATATTTGCAACGATTGGCACCCGACTCGATAGGGGCAAGTATCCACCGATTTATGCACCAGCAAAGAAAATACACAATACGTACGTATTTCTACGGAGATCACCCTAGAGCATCTCGCAACTGTCTCTTTCATGATGTCATGAAGTCGCAACAATTGAACTCAAGGGAAGCCTCAAAGGTTATCGATGAGTTAGATGCTTTACAGCCTTATTGTTTGCGATCGCATCTAAACTCTACGCACAGAGCGAAAGCTACCGCATAGTCACAAACTCTTCTGCAGAACTGGGATGAATCCCAACCGTGGCATCAAAATCAGCCTTAGTTGCCCCCATCTTGACCGCTATCGCCATACCTTGAATAATCTCAGCGGCAGAATCACCCACCATATGAACCCCCAACACCTTCTCAGTATTACGATTAACCACCAGCTTCATCAGCGTTTTGACATCCATATCCGGGAGCGTGTAATACATCGGCCGGAATCGGCTTTTATAGACCTGAATAGCCGCCTCGCCAAATTTCTGTGCAGCTTCAGCTTCCGTCAAGCCCACAGTCGCAGCCTCAGGAGTTGAGAACACCGCCGTGGGGATATTCTCGTAGTTCATCTTCCGAGGTTTACCACCGAAATGAGTGTCAGCAAAGGCTCGGCCTTCATTGATAGCCACTGGTGTGAGATTGATCCGATCAGTGCAGTCCCCCACTGCAAAAATATGGGGTTCAGCCGTTTCGTTATAGGCATCAACGGTAATCGCACCGTCCGAGACATTGACCTGAGTATTTTCTAAGCCTAGACGTTCTAATCGCGGCTTGCGGCCTGTAGCTGCCAAGCTTACAGCATCAACAATAACTGTCTCTTCAGAGTCACCTCGAACCGTCAGTTGCAGGCCGTCTTTAGTTTTTTCGATGGCCATATCCTGCATGTTATTCAAGATTTTGATGCCGTGCTTTTGCATCCCCTCTTGAATCTCTGTCCGCAAATCTTCGTCGAATCCCCGGAGAATCTTATCCGCGCGAATAATCTGAGTCACTTCAGACCCCATTCCGTTGAGAACACCCGCGAATTCAACCCCGATGTAACCACCCCCAATCACAGCCAGTCGCTGGGGCTGCTGAGCAAGATAAAAAATATCGTCGGAAGTAATCGCATGCTCAACCCCCGGGATATCAGCTTTTACAGGAACACCGCCCACCGCGATCAAGATTTTCTCGGCCGTGACCTGGTGTAGCGTTACCGTCGGATCTTCTGGGTCAAGAATCGCAATCGTGTGAGAATCAACAAACTGACCGTACCCTCGAAAAACCTTAACATGGGAATTATCTAACATACGCTCGTAAATACCGTTGAGGCGCGCCACCTCACCATTAACGGCGGTCAACATTTTGGACCAATCTAAAGTACTCTCTACCGGGCTCCAGCCATAGCCCTGAGAGGCAGTGAACTGCTCAGGGAAGTGAGAGGCATAAACCATTAGCTTTTTGGGGACACATCCTCGATTGACGCAGGTGCCCCCCAATCGATCAAACTCGACAACACCAACCTTGGCACCATGGGAGGCAGCTCGGCGAGCAGTTGCAACCCCGCCAGAGCCGGCTCCGATCACAAACAAGTCAAAATCGTAATTCATAACCTTCTCCACGCGGTATGCAAAATAGAGTATGCGCAATAATCAAAAACTTCAATGCCGCCTCACATCTTCTCTAAATGCTGGACAGATGCCCTGCATTCCTTATTCCTAAGATAGAAATCAGGGCAAACACTGAGAGCTTCAGCGCCTGCCCCAAATGAGCTGCATCCCCTTCACATAAAAATTGCTAATGTTTTTAGAGAGCAGCTTTAATATTCAATCAATCGAAGGCCCTAGAAACTAGCTATCCTTTAGGTAGGCAAGCATAGTATCCGCGTCAGAAACCTCAAAAGGATCGGTGGGACAGTTGTCGCCGAATTCAGATTCAACAAACACTTTTTCGATGTTGCCATCAGCGACAACCATTGAGTAGCGCCAAGACCGCATGCCAAAGCCAAGATTGTCTTTGCTGACCAGCATTCCCATTTTGCGCGTAAAGTCACCGTTACCATCCGGCAGCAGGAAGACGTTTTTCGCGCCCTGATGCTTGCCCCACTGATACATCACAAAGGCATCGTTAACGGAGATACAGACAACCGCATCAACCCCTAAAGACTTAAATTCATCATAAAGCTCTTCATAACGAGGCAGATGACTAGCAGAGCAGGTGGGCGTGAAGGCTCCTGGTAAAGAGAAAACAACAACACGCTTGCCGGCAAAAATATCATCAGTCGTGAGATCATGCCAACGGAAGGGATTGTCTCCACCAATGGACTCGTCACGGACGCGGGTTTTAAAGGTAACGCTGGGGACTCTTTCGTAGGCGATAACAGCCATAAATTCCTCTTAATTTCTAACTAGTACGTCGGTGGGCTTCAGATGTAAAATCACTGCGCCCTTCTATCTCAGAACAATTCTAATCTAGAACTTCATCAATAGTAACAATTTCTTACTTAAATTGACACTAGTGCTAGGCAACACTTGCACTAGGTATATTACGGATTCTGACTGTGAATCCTATAGTCGGGCTAGCAAACCACTAGGTTTTGCTTAAAATAGCCCTTCAAAAAATTCATCTAATGGTTCAAGTCCTTAGAGCTTGAGGGCAGTGCCTCAGCGGTATACCGTCGATACCAATCGGCTGGTCCGCATGAACCACCCTACAGTAGAGCAGAGCCTTGGTGACTTGAATCAAGATATTCTGACCTTTTTGCGGACAACGGTGTATATCTCAATCTAGGTTCTGCAGGGCATCAGTTTAGTTCGAGAGGTGTTGCTAGAGTCAGGAATTTCTCACTAAGACGCCAATGTGGAACGCCGCCGCCAGTACTGTGGTGCGATCGAAGATATTTCTTGGGATGTTTTTAAAAATCTGGATTGGTCTACGGGTTGATCGCTTTGAGGTAGCTAGGCATAGGACTTGCGATCGCTATCATCTCTAAAGGCTATCGAGTCAAGCCAGGGCTTTGAATTCTAATTTCTTGGGCTTTGACTTCGAGAGAAATCATTGATGTTTGATCCAGATCGCCTATATAAGGAGCCAGCACTTCAACAATGCTGGGATCTTGGAAGTGGGCTGGCTTCGTATCTGGATGGGGATAGTAGATTAGCCCATTCACGCTTACCTCTTTGATAACAAGCCGACAGGGAGAGAACGAGAACGTTTCGCAGACATTGGGGAACCATTCTACGAGCGGAAAGGTCCAACGAGGCTGACGCAGTTGCAGGTCATATGGAGCGATGGAGAGATTCAGGGTGCCGGGATAGTAACCCCTCAAATCTAAGCCAAGCTCCAGGAAATGAGGCGTCTGGAGTGCAATAGTGCCTTGGGGATAAGGGGAATGGGTCGCTCGGCCTGAGGCCACGCCATAGCCGTGAACTAACTGGGCTGCGAGGGTAATCCAACTATTTTCGGTCATTGACTGAGCCATGCGATCGCATCTCGAATCCAGGCTTCAGCGTCATCACTTTTAGCAAGAGCTTTATTTTGTCCTACCTGCTGCAGCGCCTGCATTACTTCCTGGGTGGAATATCCCAATGCTAGGAGCGTCATTTCTACATCTTCCTGCACCGTGCCGACGGGACCGGCAGAGGGGGCCACTGTTAATCCGGCCTGATTTCGCCATTCTGATAGCTTTGTTTTCAGCTCAAGGGCGATACGTTCAGCCGTCTTAGCCCCTACCCCTGGCGTCTTCGAAAGCAGGCGCGTGTTGCTGCTGACGATGGCCTGCACCAGCTCCTGCAGTCCGAGGCTATCGATCAGCGCCAGAGCAAGCTGGGGTCCAATCCCGCTCACCGCCACCAGTTGACGGAACAGATCGCGCTCGGCGACAGAGGCAAACCCGAACAGCGTGAGCTGATCTTCTCGCACCTGCAGATGAGTAAAGACCTGCATTAACTCATCGCCTGCCGGGAGCTGCTGTCGTATCCGAGTCGGCACCTGCAAATCGTAGCCGACTTGATTGACCTCTAGCGTTAGAATCGTCCGCTTTCCTGGCTGGAGACTGACAACGGAGCCGTTGAGATATCCAATCATGACAGGAAACGGAAGTAACGGAGTCCTTCCAAGATTCCTGCGGCACAGTGTCCATCAGCAAGATAGTGGTGCTTGACCGGTTTCTGCTCATGCCACTGCCGCAGCTCTGGTTGAGCATTGCCCACGATAATTCCGCGTTCTGCGCCAGAGTTGAAGAGAGCTATATCGTTACCGGAATCGCCACTGACGGCGGTGCGAAAGGCTGAGATCTGCCATCGCTGGCGCAGAAACTGTAGCGCTTCGCCTTTATCACCCTCCTGGGGCAATATATCTAGATGCTGACCCGCACTATAGATAACTTTTGCCGCCAGCGCTTGCTTTTGCAGCGCCGTCTCAAGCTTGGGAACCACAGCTATAGCTGTATTCTGATCAACGGAGAAACTGACTTTGAAGTCACTCTGGTCTGAATCGGATTGCGGCACTAGATCCGCTACCTGGGTCACGGTGTCTAGAATTTGGGCACGATTCCAGTGGCGCTGCAGCCGCTCAGACCATTCAGGTTCAGGACTGTTGCTCCCATCAAGGTAAATTTCAGTCCCCACCGAGACAATGAGTGCATCGGGTTCTAACAGCTTTGTATGGGTGCAAAGGTCACGGTAAGACGCCAGCGATCGCCCTGTGGAGTAGATCAGTAGAGAGCCGAAATCAATTCGATGCTGCTCAATTTTTTCGTTGAGGGTCTGCAGGGCTGAATGATCACCGACCAGCGTGTTATCGAGATCGGTGACTAATAGAAACTTTGTCACAGGTTAGCGGCGAGAAAGCGACATCACAATTCGCAGGATATACCAGAACAGCAACGCCACGGAAGCGAACAGCTCCAGCGAGGCCGCGACGTGGTGCCGAGTGGAATAGTGATGCATGACTTTAGAGGTGTCATACAAAATGGCGGCAGAGGCAAAGGCCACCATGAGCACGGAGAAGAACAGCCCCAGGGAGAAACCAAAAATGGTGCTGCAGATGATCAATCCCAGAGCCACAAAGCTGCCAATTTTGAGAATACCGCCTAGAAATGAGAAGTCTTTGCGAGTCGTAAATGCGATCGCGGTTAACCCCCCGAACATCGCCAGCGTCAGAATCGCGGCAGTCGGAATAACGGTTGGATCTGAAAAATAGGCCGCAATGTAGAGCATTGGCGCAAAAATTAGCGCTTGACCCACGACATAAATCCCCAGGCCAGCGTATTGGGTTCCCACTTGATCAGCCTTCGCCGCTAGGCTTCTTGACATCCAGCCCAACAGTGAAAAAGCACCGATGATTGCCAGCCAAATAAAGCCGCTGCCTGAGACAAGATTAAAAAGCGCCTCAGCAATACCAAGCTGAAACAACAAAAACTCAACAACAATAAAAGCGCCAATTGCGCCCGCGAGGTGTAAATAGGTTTTTTGAATAAAGGCTGCGCGCTCAGACGGACGCGATTGGGCAACGCTCAACATAGACTCTCTCCTTGACAGAGGCGGAATTCTGCTATCTTTTCAAGCTTAATGCAAAGATGAGGGAATCGCCTCTCATACAAAGGACACCTCTCCTTGAGGGCACAGGCCCTGTCGATATGCAGTTCATCTCGTGTAGAAGCCAATCCAATGGGACTGCAAACTCACGAAAAGCTGACAATCCATCGCCTGATCTTGCTCTCGAACATTGGGGCGCTGCTGTGGCTGCAGAATAACGCTAGATTTTGGCAGCTCTATCATGAAGCGATACTGCAGCAGATAAAGGGTTCACACGACCCCGACACCGTGATGCGGATCGTGCAGGGATTAATGTGGCTAGCCCAGACGTGTGAGCGGATGAATTTGACCCAGATTCGAGCTGCAGACCTGCAGCCCAGTTGGCTAGCCACCGCAGCCCAACGGCGTTTATATCGGCTGGGGATCAGCATCTGCGGTGGTTCCTGTTTTGGGCTGATTGTGGGGTTAATCGGCGGCCTCAGCTTTGGGCTAGTGGGGTCGATGGCTCAGGGCGTTATCAGCGGCTTATGGGGTGGAATGGTTGGAGGCTTCTGTAGTGGAATCACGGTGGGTCTGATCAGCCACAGCATTGAAGACCTAAGCTTCGGTCCCTTAGGTGCGTTGAGCATCATCCGTCCCCTACCAACTTTTCGAGTCTCTGGGCTGCGACTCTATCGAACAATCCGGCATAAGCTTGCCCGTCGTCTTCTTGTAGGATTTTTAACCGGAATCCTTTTAGGTCTGAGTCGGCAGCCACTGACTCTACTCCTGTTTGTGACGGTAAGCGCAGTTATTTCTGCAGTGTTAGAGAGTTTGTTTATTTCCAGCCCTCCCCAACGTTCCTCACGGCTCAGCGGACGGCGGCGGACTGTTTCGGCTGTGCTCATTTATGCAATGGCGGCTCTATGTGGCACGGGCTTATGTAGCTTGCTGCTGCTTGCCTTCACCCAAAGGATCCCTTGGCCCCACATCCTGGTGATGGCAATCCCCATCGGTTTTTACTTTTGGTTTCTATCGGAAGGCATCATCCATCTCCAGCGCTTGGTTTTGAGAATTATCCTCTGGCGATCTGGGACAATGCCGTGGAATATTGCCAGCGTCCTCAATGAGGCCACTGCTTTAGGTCTTTTGCAGCGACGTGGAACAGACTATAGCTTTGCCCATCTCGCACTTCAAAATCACTGGGCCAAGGCTCACGCTTCTGGCTCTTTGAGGATTTGATAGTCTTCCACTTCCAAAACAGGGCCAATCATGGCTAGGGTCATAATGTCTTCCCGCACTTGCCCTGTCACTGTGACCTGCGCTCCTTCAGCAAGCTGCAGGGCTTCAGGGGCTTGATAGAGTTCGTAGGTTTCGTCTGAGCTAACCAGTGACCAAGCACCAACCCCAATGTTTTGATATTTGAGGGTGCCTTCTATTTGCATACTCATAAAGAATGAACATCCGCTTGGGTAGGGTTCTTTGAAGTCAGCATAGCTGTAATCAGCGGCGGGTGCGATGTCGCTGACAAGAGACCTAGGCAGCGCGTGTGCTTTGTTGGGTCTGCAGTAGGTGGGTCGCTTCTAGGGCTGGAAGCGGGCGACTGAAGAGATAGCCTTGCATATGTTGACAGCCAAAGTTCTGAAGCAGCTGCTGCAGCTCTTCAGTCTCAACCCCTTCGGCGACGACCCGCAGGTCTAATCCTCGTCCTAGCTCTAGGATTGCCTTTGCGATCGCAACATCTTTATCCTGGGTCAGCAAATCCATCACAAAGGATCGGTCAATTTTGAGCGTATCCAAGGGGAACTGCTTTAGATAGCTCAAAGAAGAATAGCCCGTTCCAAAATCATCCAGCGCCAGCCCAATCCCCATGCGATGTAAATCCATCAGCACCGACTGCGCCTGCGTCAAATTGTGTAGCGTCGCCGACTCCGTGATTTCTAATTCCAGCAAACTCGTTTCTAGGTTCGTTTGGGCCAGGGTCTGATCAACCATTTCTAGTAAAGCCCCATCTCTGAGCTGGCGCGGTGAGAGATTGACCCCCACAGTAATAGACATGCCCAACTGCTGCCATATCTTCGCTTGGGCACAGGCCTGCCGCAAGACCCAATGCCCTAGCGCCACAATGGCACCGTTTTGCTCAGCAATGGGAATAAACTGCGCCGGAGAAATAAAGCCCAACTGCGGATGCTGCCATCTGGCAAGCGCCTCCATATGTGAGATTGCACCCGTGCGGGTATCAATTTGAGGCTGATAGTAAACCGCAAACTCCTCGCGCTCTAAAGCTTGATTGAGTGCATACTCGAGTGCCAGACGATCTTGCCCCGTATCATTCAAAGCCTGAGTGTAGTACTGATAGCTATTGCGCCCCTGCTCTTTCGCCTGATAGAGCGCCGTATCGGCATTCTGCAGCAGCGTTCCTGCATCCTCACCATCTTCGGGATACAGGGCAATACCAATGCTGCTGGTGATGCAAACCGGATGTCCCTCCAGATCAAAGCTGGGCTGCAGCGCCGTCAGAATTCGCTGGGCCACCACCGCTGCGGCATTGTGATCCTGAATATTTGAGAGCGCAATCGTAAACTCATCGCCGCCCCAGCGGGCAATAATGTCCTGATCGCGGCAGCAGCTCGACAGGCGACTCACGACCTGCTGAAGCAAGAGATCGCCCATGACATGCCCAAGCGAATCATTAACCACCTTAAAATAGTCTAAATCCACAAACAAGACGGCCAAACCTTCTTGATTGAGCTTCGCCATTGTCAGAGATTGGCTCAGATAATCATTAAACTGACGGCGATTCGCTAAGCCCGTTAACTCGTCATAGTTCGCCTGATAGCGAATCATGCTTTCCGCCTGCTGACGCTCCGTCACATCTCGAAAGCTCCAAACACGCCCCACAACCTCTTTGCCAAGCTTCTGCGGCTGTGAGAAACACTCGATCAGACGCCCATTGGTAAGCGCCAACAGATCGGATCTGGCAGGCTGTAGAAACTGAGCCTGCCCCCAGCTAGGCATGTCAAACTGCTGCGGATTTTGCAGCTTTTTGGAGAGCAGGGCGAGCACCTGATTGAGATCGGTAGGCAGCGTCACCCCCCACATTTCTGCCAGCTTTTGGTTGCAGTGGGTAACGGTCCCCTGTTTGTAAATCACTAAAATGCCGTCAGCGGTTGACTCTAGCGTTGCCTGCAGCAAAGAGAGCGATCGCGCCAGTTCAGCATTAGCCTGCTGCAGCGCCTGCTGATGGTCGTAGAGCTGATGATCTTGAGAAAAGCGGCGCAGCGCTTCTTTAACCGTCAGAATCAAATCGGCACTATCCCAAGGCTTCGGAATAAATCGATAGAGATTAGCGGCATTAACGGCGTTGCTTACGGCAGCCATGTTGCTTTGCCCCGTCAGCATAATCGTCAGCGTCTGAGGATACTGGGCATGGAGCAGCGCTAAGAACTGATCGCCTTGTATACCTGGCATTTGCTGGTCAGAAATAACGACCGGAATATCAATGCCTTCTGCCGTCAACTCCGCACACAGCGCTAGGGCCTCTTCGCCATCAGTCACCAGCTCAATTTCGTAGGCGTCGCTAAACTCACGCCTCAGCTGTTCTCCGAGGCTACTCAGAATACCTAGATTGTCATCGACACAAATAATAGCAGCGTTGTTCATCGGTCACTTGAGGGCAGAAGTAATCACCTGAGTTAGCTCTGTCTCGGTCCAGGGCTTATGGAGACAGGCATAGAGCTGGGCTTCCTTGCGGGCACGCTCAACAGCGGCTTCATCGGCCTGCCCGGTCAGCATCACGGTCACGATCTCAGGATATTGCTGATGGACTTTGATCAAGAACTCGTCTCCCTTGATACCGGGCATTAGCCAGTCGGAGACAATGATTAGCACTTTGACGCCATCTTCTTGCAGCTCTTCCATCACCTCTAGGGCTTCGGTGGCGCTGCTAGCCACTTCTACGAGGTAACGATCGCCAAAGCAGCGAAAGAGCTGTTCTTTAAGGCTATCGAGAATTGTAATTTCATCATCTACACAGAGAATTCCAGCTTCAGACATGACTTAGTTCTCCAATAGGGGTGGGTTCAGATATGGCTGCAGATTCTTCTGGCAACTGGGTGAGAGGCAGGTGCACCGTAAATTCAGTGTGCCCAGGTTGACTCTTTAAGGTAATTTTTCCCTGATGTTTCTCAACGATTTGCTGACTGATATTGAGACCGAGACCGCTCCCTTCTCCGGCTTTTTTGGTGGTGAAGAAGGGGTCGAAGATTTTGGCTTGCACCTCAGACGGAATGCCTTGACCAGAATCGGCAATTTTCACCTGGCAACGGTCTCCAATTTGCTGCACGGTAATGGCAATGGAGCCTTTACTCTCCATTGCTTGGAGACCGTTATGAATCAAGTTTGTCCACACCTGAATCAGTTCGTCAGGATAGCACCAGAGTTCGGGTTCAGCTTGGTAGTCACGGCTGAGTTCAACCCCATGCTTGAGTTCGTTGTGGTAAAGCTCTAGAACGGTCTCGATGCCATCCGTTAATTTTACTAACTGCGGCTGACCACTGTGGTCTTGGCGAGCGTAGTTTTTGAGGGCAAAGACCACCTTGGCCGCTCTTTCGACAGCTTTGAGGATAGTGCGATTACTGACCGGTAGGCGGGTGAGATTATAGGAGAGCTGCAAAATCCAGGCCGATTGCTCATGCTGGATCAGGGGCACAAAGGTTTGAATATTGTCCACAATCCCCATATCGATCATCAGATTTGCCACGCGCCGAGGGTTCTCAATATCCCATTCTTTGAGCTGCTGAATCATGGCCTTGCGCAAGGGCCGCTTCTCGCTAGAAGTCATCAGACGTTCGCTTTGTTGCGATTGCTCGACCAGTTCAAAAAACAAGCATTGCTCCTCTGGCGTTAGCTTCTGCGAGAGCTGCGGGATTTCTGCGAGGGCTTCTTCTAAGGCTTTGTTCATGTTGGCGGCTGAGGCTTGAATGGCCCCTAGCGGCGTATTGATTTCATGGGCAACCCCAGCCACCAAGTGGCCAAGAGCGGCGAGTTTCTCTTGGTGGATCAGTTGGGATTGGGTCGTCCGCAGGTCGCTAACGGCTTCTTTGAGAGCTTCAGCTTGACGCTTGTGTGCCCCAGCCGATTTCTGCAGAGCAAGATTTTGAGAGTCGATGACCTTGGCAGCATAGCGAACGAGGGAGAGGAGAAAGAGGTATAGCACTCCAAAGATGAGGATGCTTTTGAGAACAACGAATCGTTGTGTCGCCTCAACTCTTTCAACAAGAGGGGTAACGTCGTTATATAGCTCAAAAACACCCGCAACTTTGCTGTTTCTGACGACCGGAACATAGCTGGACAGCACTTTACGGTCATTCAATGATCCAGAGAGAGCGCTGAAGGTATCACGGTGGCCAAGCTGAGAGAGTGTGTTGCCAGCCAGGGCGGTCTTGAAGCCTTCTGAGCTGCTTTTGTTCTTACCGATTTGGGCAGTCTCTGTAGAGAAGACGGTACGCCCCTGCAGATCATAAATTTTGATTTTGAGAGCGGAGGAGTCTCCCATCTGGGCAATGGCTTGATTCTGAAGTTGAATGATCTGCGTGTGGCTTTGCAGTTCTTTGTCACTGAATTGCTGGGTCATTGACAGCAATGGAGAGAAGTCAGTCCAGATTGAGTTAGCAAATGCCTGAGTGAGCATCACGTTCTGCTGTTCTCCTTGATCCACAAGGTCGCGGACGGATTGCTCTCGATAAACGATACCTAGGATTGCGGTTGCGATCGCAAATGCACTAATGCTCGCGATTGAGAAATAGCGCACTAGCCGAAAAGGACGCGCCGCACTCTGCTCTGAGTTTGCGAAGGGGTTCTGCATAAAATCTCAATAGCTATTCTGTGGGTCCACGACTCTTAGGATGCCCAGGCATCTTTTGAGAGACGACAGCACTGCTACAGAGCGAAAAGATTACAGAACTATGATGCTGGCGATTTAGCTGCTAGCCGCGCAACCGCAAAACAGAACAGAGCATTCACACCTAAAT
The DNA here is from genome assembly GCF_003231495.1 of Acaryochloris thomasi RCC1774. NCBI lineage: Bacteria > Bacillati > Cyanobacteriota > Cyanophyceae > Acaryochloridales > Acaryochloridaceae > Acaryochloris > Acaryochloris thomasi. The sequence goes on along the minus strand of NZ_PQWO01000007.1, from coordinate 122,062 downwards.
ACCCCCGCGCCAGAATAGGATTGCTAATCCAAAGTACGCCGGGGAAAACAACAGCACTGACGGCCAAACAAGCCGTAACACCGATCGCACTCCCAATCGCGAACCACTTCCACTGCGGATGGCTGAGCAGCAGCGCAATCAAAAATAGCGGAATCAGAGCATTTGCAAATAGAGGATTCAATACGATTGTCCCCTGCAAAGCACCGCCTAGTTCGGGAATTGAGCTACCGAGGACTCGCAACGGCCACTGCGGCAAATCGACAAAGTACAGCCCCCGCAGTAGAAAAAAGCCGACGCTGCCTAGATTAAGGCCCATCAGCAAAGAACTATTCCAGGGTGATGGCAAAAGGGAACGCCAAGACCAGGCGATCAGGCAAGCTAAACCCAAGGTGCCAAGCTTAAGCCCCCAGTTAATCGCTCCAGCATCAAACCAAATTCGAGAGCCAAAGAACAGACCGTTCCGTAGCCAAGCGAGCAATCCACCTAAACCAAAGCTTTTTTGGGCTGACAGGACCACTGCCGCCGCCGCATCTAACTTCCCGGCCCCAAAATGATTGGCAGAATCACCGGGACTGGGCAAAGCCGACTGCTGAAGGATCTTTTCAACCTGATCAGGATTCTGGATACCAGAAGAGCGAATCAAGGCTGCAACCCCCGCAACGTGGGGAGCAGCCATACTGGTACCTTGAAAAGCTGCAAAGACAGAGTCTCCCTGTGGCGTAATGGTGTTTTGGAGAATGCCACCCGTTCCGTTTCTGTCTTGTATGGACCCGCCAGGAGCCGCAATATCAACACCCGCTCCAAAGTTAGAGTAAGGGGCTTTATTACCCACTGAATCTAAAGCAGAGACACCAATCACGTGGGGATAGCGGGCTGGATATTCGGCGGCGTTGCGACCCGCGTTACCGGCAGCGGCCACAATAACGACACCTTTTTTATGAGCATATTCAATCGCTTCGCGCATCAGTTTGCTCTCGCCGCCACCGCCCAAGCTCATATTAATTACGTCGGCTTTATGGTCGGCAGCGAACCGAATGGCCTCGGCAATATCTGAGACAGTGCCGCCGCCTTGTCGGCTGAGAACTTTTAGAGGCATCAACTGAGCCTCATAGGCAATTCCCGAAACGCCAAACCCGTTGTTGGTGGACTGGGCGACAGTGCCTGCAACATGCGTGCCGTGCCCGTGGTCATCATCTGCACTTGCTCTATCGTTCACAAAGTCATATCCAGGGACCAGCCGAGTCTGCTTCAGGTCGGGGACGGTTGAAATACCGGTGTCAATCACCGCTACAGTGGTGCCTCTGCCGCGTGTGCGTTCCCAAGCAGATTCGACGTTGATGCTGCGCATGTTCCACTGCTTGCTGTAGTCAGGGTCGTTGGGCGCTCGGGATGCCTGATACAGATAGTTAGGTTCAATAAATTCTGTGAGTTCTTTCAGATCAGAGGCGCGGAGTTTGTTGAGCAATTCCTCTTGACCTTTGAGAACGAAGATATGGTCGCTCTTTGAGAATTCGCTGTTGTAATCAACTTCGACGCTGTATTGAGTTGCGATCGCATCCACCCGTTGCTCAATGTCTGACGTACTCAAGCTTTCTCTGAAGTCTAGAACAATGGAGCTGTATTTGCCTTGTGCTGACAGCCCCGGAAAGTTAGCAATGGCGAAGCCCAGCCCAACCAGGAACAGCACCAACAGGAATAATTTTTTCATATCAAATCTATCGCGGGGTAGTCAGCGTCAGTCAGAACAGGCAGTATGATTAGGATTCCCTAAAGTGGGTATCACTTCTCCCATTTAAGCTCAGGGGAATAAAAACATCGACAGCCAAGGAACGCAAACCGTTCCAACCCACATAGCAGTACCCGGCTGAGTTAGGGCAGCCCTTCTTTAGTAAACGTGGTGTTCGGCGCCATTTTAATGCCCTAATCAATACGCGCACCGCTAGACCTGATGATATGAAACTTAATTTATCTTGGCTGCCACAGCTCGATCGCCAAGTTTGGATTCTTGCTGCCGGTCGTCTGCTCTCCCAATGGGGCAGTGGCCTGACGTTTTTCTATTTGCCGATTTTCTTTGTCAATCAGGTCGGTCTTTCCTCCTCATCGGTGGGGTTTGCCCTCAGCACCGCCTCGGTTTCAGGCGTTGTGGGCCGCATCCTGGGCGGGTCGATGACGGATTCAGCCTTTTGGGGACGGCGGCGGACCCTAATGCTGGCGGTGGCAATCTCTGCAGTTGCTGCACTGGTGATCTCTGTTGCCAATGATTTCCCCTCTCTGGTGGCGGGGAATCTGGTTATGGGGATGGGGGTGGGACTCTACTGGCCGGCCACAGAATCAACGGTGGCGGACTTAAGTACGGCAGAGCAGCGGAATGAAGCCTATGCGATTACGCGACTGGCGGACAATGTGGGGCTGAGTTTAGGGGTGGTCGTGGGCGGGGCGCTGATTGCTCTTGCAAACGCCTATCGCATTTTATTCGTGATCGATTCAGTGTCGTTTCTGATCTTCTTAGGCGTCGTTTACGTGGCGATTCCAGAGTCAGCTCAGGGATCGGCGCGGGGCCGTCATGGGGCCAAGGGATGGCTCGTGGCCCTGCAGGATCGACGGCTGCTGATTTACATCACGGTCAACATCATGATCACCACTTATCTAGCCCAGGTGAATATGGTTTTGCCCCTTTATCTCAAGAACTTTGCCCAGCAGGGCGAGGGCTTCTCCGAAGCAATCATTAGCGGTTTATTTACCTGGAATTTAATCCTGAGCGTGATCACGCAACTGCCGCTGGCGCGCTATCTCAATCGCTTCAGCCGTCCTCGGGTGCTAATGGTATCGGCCTGTGCCTGGGCCATTGGCTTCTTGCTGGTGGGACTGATGGGTATCTCAGAGAATTTCGGCTTATTGTGGGCAATTTTGGCGCTGGGAGGGGTTGCGATCGCAACCGTCATCTACGCTCCTGCGGCTTCTTCGTTGGTGGCAACGCTAGCGCCCGAATCCTTACGCGGCGTTTATCTATCGATTAACTCTCTTTGCTGGGCTGTGGGTTATTTTATCGGACCTTTAGTTGGCGGCATTGCTTTGGATCAGACGCCTGCCGTTGCCCATAGTTACTGGGTCGGGTTGGCTGGATCAGTTGCGATCGCCCTTGCAATCTTGAGTTTTCTGGACCAACGCCTGCAGTCTGCCTGAAGCGTTCTGATTTTGAGCCAAGAGAAACGACTACAATAGCCTTGGAGTTATCTCATGAAGTCGCAGCTATGGCCGTCAAAAAAGGAAGTTTTGTCAGCATTATCCGGGAAAAATTTGAGGGGAGCGTCGAAGCTCAGGCAAGCGACAAACGTCTTCCCCCCTACGTGTTTGAAGGGACTGGCGAAGTCGTTGAAGTCAAGGGCGACTACGCTCAAGTAAAGTTCTTGGTCCCGACCCCTAACGTCTGGCTGCGTCTAGACCAGCTTGAAGCTGCGAAGAAAGCGTAGTCATGACCACTATAGCGGGACCGCCCCGCGTCACGATTATCGGCTCGGGGAATGTCGGCAGTACGCTAGGACAGCGAATCGCTGAGAAGAATATTGCCGATGTTGTTCTGCTTGATATTGAACCCGGTCGTCCCCAGGGTCTAGCCCTTGATTTAACAGAGGCCCGAGGGTTTGAGTCCCATGATCGCTTAATTATCGGGACGGCAGACTACGCAGACACGCAAGATTCTGATGTCGTGGTCGTGACCGCAGGGCTGGCGCGCAAGCCTGGGATGAGCCGAGATGACTTGCTCAAGGCCAATGCCAAAATTGTGACAGCTGTCGTTAAAGATGCGATCGCAAGCTCCCCCAACGCCATTTTGCTGATCGTTACCAACCCCCTAGACGTGATGACCTACCTCGCATGGCAGGCCAGCGGTTTCTCGCCCGAGCGGGTAGTGGGGATGGCAGGCGTTTTAGACGCCGCTCGATTTGAAGCCTTCATTGCCACAGAACTGAAAGTCTCAATCGGCAACGTGCATGCAATGGTGTTGGGCGGCCACGGAGACCTGATGGTGCCCCTACCGAGATACACCACCGTCAGCGGCATTCCGATCACCGAACTCATGGATCCAGACACCATTACCCGCTTAGTTGAACGGACCCGCAACGGCGGGGCTGAGATTGTCAGCCTCATGCGGGCCGGGAGCGCCTACTTTGCCCCCGCCTCCTCCGCCAGCCTGATGGTGGAATCTATTCTATTCAACCGCTCACGCATCTTACCTGCCGCAGCCTATCTCCAGGGGCAATATGGTCTATCAGATATCTTCTTAGGCGTGCCCACCTGTCTTGGTCGTCAGGGCGTCTCTAAGGTTCTAGAGCTAGATCTCACGCAATCAGAGCATCAGGCACTAGAGGCCTCAGCCCAGTCTGTACGGCAGAACATCAAGACAGCTCAATCGCTGCTTGCCTAGAATCAACAACGCTTTGGCCCTAGTTATAGCGACCAGAAAGATAGTTGAGAACCCCCTGAGCAATAGATTGTGCCATTTGCGTTCGCCATGCCGGATTGCGCAAGCGAGGGTTGTCGTCGCGACCCGTCAAAAAGCCTGTTTCCACCAACACCGCAGGCATTGATGACTTACGCAAAACATAAAACCGAGCCGACCTCACTCCGCGACTGCCCATGCTGATATTCCGCAAAATAGTGTTGTGAATCGTCCGCGCTAGCCGCGAGCCTAGACGCGCACCCGGGGCATGATAGGTTTCTAAACCATTCACATCAGGCCGACTCAGACTGATTGCGTTAGCGTGAATGCTAACAAAGGCAGTCGCTCTAGCCCGCTCAGCATAAGCGACCCGACCCTGGAGGCTGACAAAGGTTTCATTACTCCGCGTCATTCGCACAACGACGCCCTGCTGCTGTAAGATGCGAGCCACCTGATTTGAGATATCTAAAACGACATCCGTTTCCCGTAGCCCGCCAATCCCAATCGCACCAGGGTCCTTACCACCATGACCCGGATCAATCACGATCACAGGCCGCCCCTGTACAGCAGGTAAGGGTCTAGGCGTCGGGCTAACCGTTGCGGGTCTGTTAGCCGTCGGGATCCGAGCAGGTGCGCCGGATCGAGCGAGCTGCAAAAGCAACGACTGCGCATTGAATGCCCGCAAGCCCAGGATGCGCACCCCAGAGGCGGGCTTTGCCAAAATTGTGACAGTGGTCGGATCCTGCTGCAGGATTCGCACCTCAGACAATGAACTACCTAACCCCACCTGAGGCGCTCTCAATCCGGGGGCAATCTGGGCTGATCTCACCGTAATCCGGTAGGTGGATCCTTCCCATCCCTGCGTGTAGGATAGCTGCCCGTCTGCCCGAATCAGCAGCTGATCGCCTCCCAGATCAATGGCACGAATGGTGGCTAACTGTCCGTTCTTCGAGGCATCAGCCGTTCTCGTCGGCCTGGGAATCAAGCTTGAAGCAGAAGGTGGCTTTCGGGTACCTGCCGTCTTCCGCTTGGGGGACAGCACAATGCCGCTAAATTTGCTAACGCTCGCTCGCCACCCCCGACTCTCGGAATTCACTTTCATCGTAATGAGGGCCATTCCAGGATCTGGTCCCTCCTGCAGGGTAATGCTTTCAACACCGTGATACCGAGGTTTGAATATTTTTTGGCGCAGCTCTGAAATGAAAGCCGCATCCTTAACCTCAAGAGTCACCGTCTCCCTATCTCGACTATTGCGCAGCTTAACGTCAGGCTTTGGCCCCACTGTTTTAAAGAAGAACCCATCATTAGTCACAACCAGATCACGGATAGTTGTTCGGTTAGCAGCGGCAACCGTATCCGTCTGAGGTGCTGGCTCGGCCGCAGTCGGCGCAGAATTGGCAATGGCCACAGGAGGTGGGGCTGAGCCTCCACTTTCTGGAGCCTCAGGTAGATCCGGCGATGCTTCTGTGGGGGATGCGATTGTTGGGGATGAAGACGCAGCTGAGTTTTGTTGCCATACACTGGGTTCAGGCAGCTTGATTGACCAGTTGGTAGGGGAGTTACCTTCAACCTTGACCTGCGCTGGATCAACAATATACCCAGGAGCAAGTTCAACAACAATACGGGCCGTTTGAGCGTCAAACTGTCCCACCCTAACGCTGCGAAACTGGGCACCTACATTTTGTGTGACCGTAGGTCGGCCTAAGGTAACCCCCGGCAGATCCACCACCAGTCGAGTCGGATCAGGGATCAGCTGCACCCTCGGACTCACCGCCTGATCCGTAGTGAACCGCAGCTGATTTTGAGTTTGATCAAAACGCCAGGACTTTAGTTGAGCCGCATCAACAGGTAAGCACCACAGCAGTCCGCCCCACAGGCCAGGCAACAACAGCCCTACTCGAAGCTGTTTGATGCGATTCAACTGCAACATCTGGTGCATGGGATATCTCCGTTATTAACCATTCCCCCTCCCGGCTCCACAATCAAGGGTCGATCGCCTCGACCCTCAAAAAGCATATGTGAGGTATAGCACAGCATTAGCCGTGTTCCACTGCAGCTTGGACGCAGAAAGCAGCCAATAAGTTTCTGGGCGCAGGCTTTTTAGGACTCTTGCTCGAGATCCTCAGCCACGGTGGAGACAGTTGCCTCTACTGGGTCAGAGGAACCCGACGCTATTGTGCCCAGAGCATCGCCTTCTGCTTCAGCATCACTAAAGACAATACGCAGAAAGGGCGGAGCCACAAACGTGGTTAAAATCACCATGACGATAATCGCCGCTTCTAAAGGCCGAGAGAGCGCTCCACTAGCGGAACCAACACCGGCAAAGACAAGACCCACCTCACCCCGAGGAATCATGCCAACACCGATCGCTAACCGATTGAGATCGGGTTTTCCGACAATCGTTAGTCCGGTAATGACCTTGCCAATGATAGCAACAATGATCAAAAAGGCGGCAATAATCAGTCCTTCGCGATTTTCAGGCACCATCGGATTGAGAACGCTGACGTCAGTTTTGGCCCCTACGCAAACAAAAAAGATCGGGACGAACATATCAGCAATGGGTAAGATCTGCTCCTCTAGCTCTTGGCGCTTATCAGTCTCTGCCAACACTAGACCAGCGGTGAAAGCACCTAAGATAGCCTCGAGATGAATAGCTGTAGCGATGTAAGCGAGGATGAACGCAAAGATCAATGAGGCAATCAACAGGTTCCCGCGGGTATTAAGTCGGTCAACAAGCGCCGTAAAGTAAGGGCTGAGAAACCGCCCTAAAACAATAGAGCCCACTAAAAAAACAACGGAGCTGATGATCAGGTAAACGATGTTGTTGACCTGAATCTCGCCGGTCTTGGCAAGGCTAGCCACAACGGCAAGCACAATAATCCCCAAAACATCATCAAGGACAGCCGCTCCGATAATAATCTGCCCCTCTTCAGATGAAAGCTGCTGAATTTCAGCCAGCACCTTAGCGGTAATACCGATACTCGTCGCGGTCAGTGCAGCACCAGCAAAGATAGCCGGAATAGCCGCCATATGGAAGAGATAAATCAGCCCTAGGGTGCCCGCAACAAAGGGAGCAACCACGCCGACAATAGCCACAACGGCTGCTTGAGGGCCGACACGAATCAGTTCCGAAAGATCGGATTCTAGACCAATCTCAAACAGTAAGATAATCACCCCCAGCTCAGCAAGCACGGAGATGACTTCACTGTAGCCAGCGGCAACCGAGGTGGCGGTCCCTGCCGTCGTATCGGTGGTGGCCTGAAGAAGCGTTGATAGCACCGAAGGCGTCACCTCAGTGGCAGAGGCCTCAGGGAACATCAATAGATGCAGGGCAGATACACCCACCACTACGCCACCTAGGAGCGATCCCAGAACCGGCGGGAGATTGAGGCGAGAACAAAGTTCTTCCCCAACCTTACTAGCAAAATAAATAACAATTAAACTCAGCAGAACACCAGCCAGGATCAGGGGTGCTTCATCAACGCCAGCATTAGCTTCCCCGGCGACTTCTGCTGCAAAATGAATCGGGAGTAGGGGAGCGCCGAGAAAGACCAGAGGGGAAAGAAAAGACATCATGAGGGCTAGTACTTCAGAGGGGGCATGACGTTATTTAGAGCTGATTAGAAATCTCAAGAAAGTTCATCACTAACGATTTCAGCTAAGATTGTGCGATGAAAACTCGATGCTGAAGACTAGGCATCTGACGGCGAACCTGAGCCAGACGGGAGGATTCAATGGCTGCGATCGCAACTCCCTTGAGCGTCCCTGCATCAGCCAAAATGCATCCCCAGGGGTCCACAATCATGGCGTGGCCATGGGATTGACGGCGAGAGTTATGACTCCCAGCCTGGGCGGGCGCAATCACATAGCAGGTATTTTCAATCGCGCGGGCCTGGAGTAAGACCTGCCAGTGATCTTTGCCTGTAAACGCCGTAAAGGCCGCCGGGACAAACAAAACGTTGGCTCCCGCATTCGCCATCGAGCGATAGAGTTCAGGAAAGCGGACATCGTAGCAAACGGAAAGGCCGAGGTTCCCTAAGGTCGGTGATTCATAGACCGGAGGAAGCTGCTCTCCAGCTAGGACCGAACTCGACTCGTCATAGATGTTCCCGTCAGGTAAAGCAACATCGAACAGATGAACTTTTTCATAGCGCGCCAATTGTTGACCATCAGGGCCAACCAGAAGTGCCGTGTTATAAACCTTTCCTTCCTTAGCTGGGACTGGGTAGCCTCCGCCTAAAATTGTGACTTGAAATTTTTGGGCTTGTTTTTTGAGAAATTTTTCACAGGCGACATGGATGACGTCAGCCTGTGCCATCTTGGCCGCTTCATCACCCAAAAACGCGAAGTTCTCAGGCAAACAGACAAGTTCAGCACCTTGGCGTACAGCGAGATCAATAAGTTCTTCAGCTTGAGCCAGATTTTTATGCAAGTCGGGCAGACTTGTCATTTGAACGGCGGCGGCAATATAAGACTTCATGGAGGATGGAGCTTCTTAGAATGGGTCAGGCTTCCTCATGTTAAGCCCTGACAGGCGGCTATCTCAACAATTCTGATGCCCAGATCGAAAAAAGGATGGGCGAACCCATCCTTTCAAGCTATAGCGATGCTTTCAGAGGCAAATTATTAGAGCTGTGGGACATACCGTTCTTTGTCAGGAACGACGGTGTACTCAGCCACAATCTGCCGTAGCTCTTCGCCACCGATGGTTTCTCTTTCCACCAACAAGTCAACGAGACGATCAATAACGGTGCGATTTTCACGAACAATCCGCATCGCCTCTTCATAGGCGTGTTGAATCAGCTCCCGAACCTGACCATCAATGCGAGCCGCAATTTCGTCAGAGTACTCCGAGCGCGTCATCAAATCTCGCCCCAAGAAGACTTCACCCTGTTGACTTTCGAGAGACATCGGACCGAGATCAGACATCCCGAATCGCGTCACCATCTGGCGAGCCATTCCGGTCACTTGCTGTAGGTCGCCGCCAGCGCCCGTCGTGACTTCCGCATCACCGAAAACAACCTGTTCGGCAGCGCGTCCGCCCATAGCACCAGCCATTCGGGCATTGAGCTGAGAGCGAGAAATCAGTTCCTGCTCGTCAGAAGGGGTAAACCAGGTAAGACCTTGAGCTTGCCCACGAGGAATGAGCGTGACTTTCTGAACAGGGTCATGTCCTTTGATCAGAGTTGCAACAATGGCATGGCCAATCTCATGGTAAGCAATCAAACGTTTGCTCTTGCTGTCAACCAGAGGCGTGCCTTCCATACCGGCGACAACACGGTCAACGGCATCGTCAATTTCTAGGAGCGTGATCGCTTCTTTGCGGCGACGCGCTGTGAGAATGGCAGCTTCGTTGAGAAGGTTTGCTAGGTCGGCCCCTGTGAAACCAGGAGTGCGGCGGGCAATGCTTTCTAGAGAAACTTCATCCCCTAGCTTTTTGTCGCGGGCGTGGACAGAAAGAATTTCTAAACGACCTCTGATGTCGGGCGCATCAACAGTAACCTGACGGTCAAAACGACCGGGTCGCAGAAGGGCACTATCCAAGACGTCTGGGCGGTTGGTGGCGGCCAGAATGATAATCCCGGAGTTGCCTTCAAAGCCATCCATTTCGGTTAGGAGCTGGTTGAGAGTCTGCTCTCGCTCGTCGTTACCGCCGCCAATACCGGCACCACGTTGACGACCCACAGCATCAATCTCATCAATAAAGATGATGCAGGGAGCGTTTTCTTTTGCTTTCTTGAATAGGTCACGGACTCGAGAGGCACCGACACCCACAAACATTTCGACGAATTCAGAACCCGAAATACTGAAGAAAGGAACGCCTGCTTCACCCGCGATCGCCTTGGCGAGAAGTGTTTTACCGGTTCCAGGAGGACCGACAAGGAGCGCACCCTTAGGAATTTTGGCACCAACAGCCGTAAACTTTTCAGGCTTTTTCAAAAAGGTAATGACTTCTTGCAGTTCTTCTTTGGCTTCTTCAACACCAGCGACATCGTCAAACATAACGCCGGTTTGGGCTTCCATCTGAAAGCGAGCTTTGGATTTACCAAAGTTCATCGCCTGTCCGGGACCACCAGGAACGTTGTTAGAGCGACGGAACAGGAAGAAGAGACCCACAATCAAGAAAATGGGGAAGACTAGGTTACCCAACAACCCCCAGACAGCACCTCTGTCCTGGGTGGGGTGGATGTCAAGGTCAACATCTGCATCTCTGAGCTTAGTAATCAATTGGGGTGCGGAGCCGGGTAAATCAACGCGCGCTCTCTGAATTTGGTCTCCCTGACCTGGGATTTCCATTTCTGAGGTTTCGATGATGGCGGTACGGCCTCCGTCAAAGAGGTCCACTTTCTGGATACGGCCCCCATCGAGGTACTCCAAGAACCGGCCATAGGTCATTCGAGAGCTAGCCGTGTTGCTGACTGCATTCTCAGGCGTAGGCGTCGTGGCAACCGTGCCCTGCCAAAGGAAAAAAGCCAGGAATAGGGCAGGCAAACTCCACAACAGTATGGTTTTCCAGGATGTTTTCATAGGGTATTGAACTCTCGATGACAATAGAAACGGACTTGTATTGCTGGATGCTGGAAGAATGGCCTATTGTGCGAACTATTCCAGGCTCTGTGGCCTTGTAACGCCACAGAGTCAGCTTTGAACAAAATTTGGCGTTTATTTAAGATTCTTCTATCTTAACTAAATTTAACGTAATTCTCAGACATGGAGCAAATGAGTTTTGCCACGCTGCTGTGGAATGAGCCGGGGCTAGGGCTAACAGCCTGTCTCTTTGATGAGAATGCGGCCTTATTCTCGCTCTTTTCAATTCACTAACGCATGGAGAATTCCAGCGATATCTCTCCGACGAAGAGCTGATTGAGGTTCGGGAAGCGCAGCGGCAAGTCGTGCGCGGGTCTGCGGTTCTAAGGTCTGAAATAGCTGAGATAAAAGATGACGGGTCAGGGGCTGATGGGGATCTAGTGCTTGGATCGGGGTGAGCAGATTCTGCTCTGCCCAGTGCTGGAGGCTGATATCCTGTGGCGCTGCTAGATCTTGACAAGAGCCGATCAGCCCGGTCAAGGCGGTCGCGAAGAGTTTGGGAGTTGAGATCGCATCCCCTCCAAACCCCAAACTTGCTTGATCAATAAAGCCTCTATCCAAATCGACACTGGATGTACTGGCCTCAGGTTGAGCCAATTCAGCCCTGCTGCGTTGGCCCCCCCGGCCCCCCAATGCTGGGGGGAGAGTGCCGGAGATTTGGGACAATAGCGCAGTCGCGAGGACCTGGATTGCAGCGAAGTCAAGATCGTCGTGAGAAACATCATTCAGCCAAACGATGGGGATACCCGCCTGTGTGAGCTGGTGCTGAAATTGGCGGATATGGTGAGCCGCAGTGTCTCGGACACTAATCTCATTTTGAAGGGCAAAGGCCGCTAGATGTCCGCCCGCTTCGCCGATTGCCCACTCTGCCGGATGCATCCGATAGGCCGCATTGGTGATGTGGGTGGTGCCAATGCTTTTGGAAGACAGAATTAGGCCGTCAGTCCGTTCGGGAATCAGAGCACCCAGGGGAATAGTAAAAGGCAAAGCATCGTGACCGTCTCCTAACTCGACTTGACCGGGGGCATCATTGGGATGCATATCAAGGTAGTGATATTGACCGATACCAACGCTATCGCCGAAGGTGCGGGCGCGCACAGCATCCGGGAAGAACTTTTTTGCCACATCTTGATGTCGAATAGTGGTTAGGGCGATACCTCGACGAGCCTCTCGAATATAGGGGGCGAGCGCAATACCGTTAGCAGTCCAGGTGAGATCGCCCCGAGGTTTGAGATCGCCCGTTTCAGTTTGCAAAAAGTGGACGTAGGCTTGGGTGCGATCGCAAGCCCGTTTAATCTGCTCCTGTCGCTCTGCGCGACGAATGCCCACCAACACACCCGGCACATAGTCATTCCCACATCCCAAAGCTGCATCAGGATCCGGCGGTCTGTCATTGCAGCCAAGAGGACTCGTAGACCAGTTGAGAACCGTTACGTCTCCGACTCGCGCCCGATCATCAGCCACACTCCGCTGTAGCCGTCGATAGCGAAACATCCCGTCAGGATCGTAGAAACACTGCCGCTGCCATTGGTGATTTGACTGAAACCAAAAGTCACAGGTGAAGTCCTGAGCCTGCAGCCAAGGTTCCTGGTTATAGCCCTCAGGTGGTGGAAGGCATGGGCCTAGATTGCGCTCGACAACGGCACAGACGGTAATCGCCTGCTGGCAATCAGGGTAGGCCGTCTCTGGCAGAGCCGCTTCGCCCGTTTCAGATCTTGATTCTTGACCGATACGAGATTCGATTTGGCCTAGCTCTAGCAAGTCTCCGAGGTCTGTTGCTTCAATCGTGATCTGACTGTGGACCGTAAACTGATGCTGGGTTTGGCTGTCTCTAAAGACAATGCCAATGATGCGTCTATACGCTTCCGGTTCTTGTTGGAACAGGACTTCTATCGGTTCAGCAAAAGGGATCAGGGTGAGCTGTCCACTCTCAAGAAAAGGAAGAATCGCTTCGTTAAGGGCAATTGCAGCCACAACAGGCGTCACAGAAAGATGACTGACCCAGCTTCCGCCTGGATTTTGGATGACTTTTCCGGCAACGGGCTGAAGCTGGCGCTGGCGATTGCGAAATTGACGTTGCGATCGCGACAGCGCAAATTCCTCACTATTGCGAAGCTGCTGCGGATCTCGTTGCTCCGGCGGGATCTGGTCGTAGGGCGTCAGTAAGCGGCCATCATCAGAGGCCGGGAGCGCTTGAGCGGTAAACTGCCCGCCTAGAACCAAGTGAGGCTGAACGAGGCAGATCTTAGTTCCAGCCTGGAGTGCGCCCAAGGCAGCGGAATAAGCAGCGGTAGAACCGCCCACAATCTGTAGCGGGAACGAGAGCGTTTGCCCATTGGCAGGACGAGTGAAAGCGCTATCATCCAGAATTCCTAGCTGGGTCATGGTGAGCGTCGATGAACCAGTGTGGCTCCAGACTGATCGGTGGGAAGCAGCAAAACTTCGCTGAGGTTGACGTGGGCGGGTCGGGTTGCACAGAACAGGACGACATCCGCAACGTCTTCAGGGGTGAGAGGCGTCAGATTCTGGTAAACCTTTTCGGCTCGGTCGGTGTCGCCTCGAAAGCGAACGTCGCTAAATTCTGTTTCCACGAGTCCTGGATCCACGGATGAGACACGCACTGGCGTCCCCAATAAATCTTGCTTGAGCCCTTCTGAGATGGCGCGAACGGCGGCTTTAGTAGCGCAGTAAACATTGCCGTTGGGGTAAGTTTCATGTCCGGCAATGGAGCCAATATTAATGATGTGCCCTTGCTGACGCTCCACCATACCGGGAACCAATGCGCGGGTAACGTACAGCAGTCCCTTAACGTTGGTGTCGATCATTTCTTCCCAGTCTTGGATGCTGCCCTCGTGCAGCTTGTTGAGTCCTCGGCTGAGTCCGGCGTTGTTTACTAAGATGTCGATATTTGACCAGGGTTCAGGCAGGGAGTTGAGCTGGGTTTGTGTTTGGTTGCGATCGCAAACATCCAGCACCAGCACGTAACTCTCTACCCCAAATTCATCTTTGAGAGCGGTCGCTAGCGTCTGTAAGCGATCCTCTCGGCGAGCCGCCAAAATGAGCTTGGCACCGGTTGCAGCAAAAGCTTTCGCGCAGGCCATGCCGATACCGCTACTAGCGCCAGTAACCAGAACCACTTGATTTTGAATCGATACCATCAATACTTCAACCGTCTGATTTAAGTTCTACTGTCTCATAGAGTTCAGTGAGTGTAATCTCAACTGGTACAGAAGCAAGAGATATGCTCGCTGCCTGCCCCTCATGAACCGTAAGTAGCCATTGATTGGCTTCCTGTCGTACATATTGTTCGACTCTTTGCTGATACTGGTCAATGAGTAGATACTCTGTAAATGTGTCTATGGTCCGGTAGGCCGAAAACTTTTCATCTCGGTCATAGTCCTTCGTTGACTTAGACAGAACTTCAGCTACTAGAATCGGATTCGTGACCGTATCGGTTCGTCCGGCCTGTAAATCTAATGGATTCGCAACCACCATGACATCAGGATAGGTATAAAGATTGCAGTTAGGGATCCAAAGGCGCTGGTCTGAGGCAAAAAGACTGAAGGCTTGTCCCCGGAGACCAAACCATAGAAGTGCATTTAAGGCGCTAATAATTTTATTGTGCGCGGGAGTGCCTCCCGTCATGGGAATGATTTCTCCATTGCGGTACTCGCTACGAATATCAGATTGAGTTTCTCGATCTAGATATTCTTCAACGGTGTAGAGCTGGGTTGAGGAACTTGCGATCGCCACAACTGAATCCTTCTTTCAAATTTCTCTCGCGTTGCTAACCTCATAGTCTGCCAGGGCTTCTATCCCACACAAATCTAGCTTACCTGCTGCATCAGTTTCGATTTTCTGATCTCAGACTAGGGCTATGTTAGCAAGCCTGTCTCCATCATGTGATCTTCTAACTTAAAAGAAGGGGAACCATAGATGTGTATTAGAACTGACTACTTTCAGCCCCTGGAGAAGCCTTATATGTTTAACGATGACTTCTTTGAATTAAAAAAGGCTCTAGAGAGAGTCACTCTTGAAGTCACTGATTTGAAAAATACTCTACATGAAAAAAACATTGAGATCCGGAGCCTAAAACTCGATAATAATCGTAAAGATCAAATGCTACGAGAGAATAACACCTCTGACCTCAAACAAAAAGTAGTCAATCAGGATATTCGAACTCGCGAACTGACAATTGACAAAGATCAAGCAAAGAAGAAGAATATCCAATTGCGTGGAGACATTCAGAGCTTAAATGATCGTATTGCTGGCCTAGTCAAGGAGAATGATCGGCTTAAGCGAGAAGCAATAGCACGTCAGGTGATGACTAAGACTTTCAACGGTGTCAAAGGACTTGTAGATAAAGTGAAGTCAAAGTAATTTCGCTTTGACTTCACAATGAGTTTCTCTCTTTGCACATAAGTTTTTAGACATCAGAACGATCTACTCAACTCTTTCCAACACAGTAATGTTGGGATCAATAATCTTCTTACCCAAGTTTGGGAACTTCACAGCTAAACAGATTTTATTTCCTGCTCCAAAAATGTGGGTCACCTCTCCCAGGCCATAGCCTTTATGAACTAGGCGATCGCCCACAGCCCAATCCCGAGCATTCGTATTCGGTAATTTTTTCTGAGGCGGCGCACTCGAGAACATCTCTATCCCCTGAGAGGGAATGGCTGTAGGCGTATTCGTTTCAATTAAATCTCGCGGCAGTTCCGACAAAAAAGCAGACGGAATCGCTGGCTCTCGCGAACCGTACAGGCGGCGCTCACGAGCATGGGATAAGAACAGCCGCTCCTGGGCGCGGGTAATGCCGACATAGCAGAGCCGCCGCTCCTCTTCTAGGGCTGCAGGGTCATCCAATGATCGGAAATTAGGGAACAGACCTTGCTCAATACCCACTAAGAAGACAATCGGAAACTCCAGCCCCTTCGCTGAGTGCAGCGTCATCATTGAGACTGTTGTGGAATCTTCTTTGTCGTCTGCATCAGAAGCTAAGGCTGCATTGGCCAAGAAAGACAGCAGAGAATCATCCCCGTTTTCTTCAGCAAACTGCTGGGCGGCGTTGTAGAGTTCCTTAACGTTGCCGATTCGATCTTCAGCTTCGTCTGTGTCTTGATCCTGCAGGTTGCGGATATAGCCAGAGTTGTCCAAGATACCCTGGATGATCTCGGTGGCAGGCAATGTATCCACCTGGCTTTGCCACAGGCGAATCATATCGACAAAGCCCAGGATATTTCTAGAACCCCGTGACGCTAAAGTTTTGACCGTGGCCTCATCGCTAAGAATTTCCCAGGTAGGGACTCCGAGTTCTTGCGCAGCCTGGGTCAGCCGGTCCATTGTAGTTTTACCAATACCGCGTCGAGGCGTGTTGATGACGCGCTTAAGGCTGACACTATCGGCAGGGTTCACGATCAGGCGCAGGTAGGCCAAGATATCTTTGACTTCGCGGCGATCGTAAAACTTCAGTCCCCCAACCACGGTATAGGGAATCGCCCAGCGCACAAGAGTCTCCTCAAAGGCACGGGATTGGGCGTTGGTGCGGTAGAGAATCGCAAAGTCGCCCCATTGCACTTCGGGGTGCTGCTGCTCTAGCTGCCGGATTTGACCGACGACAAAGTCAGCTTCTTGCAACTCATCATCAGCGCGGTAGCAGTAGATCGGTTCGCCTTTGCCCCGCGTGGGCTTAAGTACCTTATCAATCCGCTCGGTGTTGTTGTCAATCAGAACGTTGGCAGCCTGGAGAATATTTTCGGTGGAGCGATAATTCTCCTCTAGCTTGACCATTGTGCGGGTATCGTCATCCGGCAGGTCATCACCAAAGTCCTGCTGAAAACCCATCAGAATCCTGAAGTCAGCCGCTCTAAAGGAATAGATCGACTGGTCTGCATCTCCAACCACGAAGACTGAGCGATTTTGCCAGCTCTTGAAGGTTTTTGCATCTGCACCGTTCGTGGCAAGCAGACTGAGCATGTCGTACTGAGTGCGGTTTGTGTCTTGGTATTCATCCACCAAGATGTGATGGAACTGTTGGTGCCAGTAAGCGAGGGTCTGCTCGTTTTGCTTCAGCAGTAAAACCAGTACCCGAATCAAGTCATCGAAGTCGAGGGCGTTGTTGGCAGCAAGGCCATCTTGATAGGCGCGATAGACTTCAGCAATCACGCGCCCCCGGAAGTCCTGCTGATTGGCTTCCAGTTCATCTGGGGACCAGCCTTGGTTTTTGGCGTTGCTGATCGCAAACCGGACAGAGCGAGGAGGAAACTTGCGATCGTCGAGGTTGAGTTTATTGACGACGATATCTTTAATGAGGCTCTGCACATCGGATTCGTCAAAGATAGAGAAGTTACGTTCCCATTTGCGGCCCTGTTCGTCCTGATATTTATGGATCTCCATGCGCAGAAGGCGGGCGCAAAGGCTGTGGAAGGTGCCAATCCACAAGGGTTTCGTGATGGTTTTATAGACGTGCGATCGCAACTTCGTCTGCTCATAGGGAGCGAGCAAATCCAGCGGCTTACCGTGCTTCTCTTGGGCAATGCGATCGGCGAACAGCTTCTCAATCCGCGCCTTCATTTCCTTGGCGGCCTTATTCGTGAAGGTCACCGCCAGAATATTCTCAGGATTGATGCGGTGAGTAAGAACGAGGTTAGAAATCCGGTAGGTCAAAGCACGAGTCTTACCAGAACCGGCACCCGCCACTACCAAAAGAGGACCGCAAAAGTGTTCAACCGCCTGTCGTTGAGAAGGATTAAGGTGGCTTAAAAAATCTGGGGTAGAGGTCATACAGGCAGCAGGATGAGGAAGTAGAGGCACTATAGGTCATTCTACGGCCTATAGCAGATTGTCTCGCTTGGACTTTGAAAGCCTTAAAGTCAGACCCTTTTGACCTCTCCATTGAATTTTTCTTTATGCACTATCCTAGAACTTATGGTGATGCTACAAGTCAGACAGATTCATGTCCCCCCTGGTCAGCGTGTGTTGCTGGAAAATGTTGGCTGGCCAGAATTTGAAGATATTCTCCAGGAACTGGGTGAGCATCGTTCAGCTCGTATTGCCTACAAAAACGGCATTTTGGAGATTATGACGCCCCTTCCAGAACATGAGACCAGTAAAGAGAATATCGGTGATCTCATCAAAGTCCTGTTAGAAGAACTAGATATTGACTATCTACCGATGGGGTCTACAACCTTTAAAAATTCAGCAATGCTTCAGGGGATTGAGCCGGACCAGTGTTTCTATATTCAGAACGAAGCCGCAGTCCGAGGCAAAGACCGATTGGATCTAAGCAGCGATCCACCTCCCGACCTGGCACTTGAGATTGATGTAACCTCCCGAACGCATCCTAAAACCTACGCTGTCCTACAGGTACCGGAACTGTGGCGATTTGAGCACGGAAAACTGCAAATCAACGTCCTGAAAGAAGGCCAATACATTACGGTGAGCGAAAGCCCTACATTTCCAGGATTAACTTTAAATGAAATCATTCCGCGGTATGCAGCTCAAATGAAGCAAGTCGGACGCAGGGCTGCGATCAAGGCTTTTAGGGGATGGATTCGCAGCAAAGTCTAGGACTTGAGGACTTGAGTCAACGATGCTTCCACTAAAGCTCGGCTTAAAGGGGTGATCACAAAGACCTCCTGAACCGTCTTGCCGCGGCGCGCCAGCATCTTAAACCCGCCTTGAATCGGCACTGAAATCTTTAGTCGCAAATGGGGCGCATGGCTTTTTGCTCGGCCAATTACTCCAGGCGTAATTGTGCGAATGCCTTCGATCTTTGTGAGCTTTTCTAGCACCGGAATCAATCCCGGCACGTGAGTAGAATGGTTGAGAACCAGGCGACCTCGCCGCTCCGCCATCAGCTTGCTTCGAGGGGAGCCATCGTCAGCCCTGCTCGCTTCAGTTGCAAGTGGTAAAGCTCAGCCTGCTCTTGGGGGCCAACCCAAACAATCGCCTGTCCTTCGAAATGAACCTGATTCGTCAGCTCCCAGGCACGATCTGAGGTGAGGCAGGGAATGTACTGCAGCAAGCACTTGATCACATGATCAAAGGTATTGAAATCATCATTGAGAACAATCACCTTAAAGTTGGGATAAGGCTTACGGACCGTCTTTGAAGCCTGTTTCTCCTTAGGTGCAGCCGTCGGCGCTTGAACAGCGGAGGCTCCCCCCAAAGAAACGGATGCCGTTGTGATTAGTTCAAGAGTATTCATGCTTCATCTTCTCCCGCAGCAGCTCCATGCTGAGACGGCAAGTGGGCAATTGCCCTGACAGCAGTAGAGGATATATTCATTGATAACATGCCATTACGAAGCGAGAGGTTCAGTGGGTCGAGTTGCATAGCTGGTGATCAGCGCCACCATAAACCACCACAGGGTTGCGATTTCAGGTCGATACCAAACCGTATCCACGGCTCCATGGGCCAGCATTCCCACGACGGTGGCAAGGGCCGCGATCAGCCAAAAAACGTCTTGATTGGGCCGGTCCCGGAGCTGCTGCAGGGCCGCCCACCCTCGATGGAGCAACACCAGCAGGAACCACAGGAAACAGGAAAACCCAACAACGCCCACTTCCACGAGAAGCTCTAAGTAAATGGAGTAGGCGCTCAGAGCGCTGTAACCAGGTAGTTGATAGAGGGGATAGATGGCATTGAAAGCGTTATTGCCAGGCCCAATCCCGAGAACAGGATAGGCTCGGATCATTTTTCTCACCGAGGCCCAAACGTTAATGCGGTAGTTATTGCTGCTGTCTTCTCGACCCGCAAAGATGCTCATGATCCGATCTCGCAGTGGTTCTACGCCGACAAAGCCAATGATGGCAATGGCCGCTAAACCACCAAAAACAATCGGGAAAGACCAAATTCGCCAAAATGGGGGCAGGCGAGGGAGTAGCCAATATAAGAGCAGCAGCAAGGTCACGAAGAGAGCGACAACAAGACCGATCCAGGCCCCTCTGCTTCCGGTCCAGTAGAGACAGGCACCGTTCATGAACAGCATAACGGCGGCGAGCAGTTTAGGCCCCCAGCGCTTCCACACAAATAGCGCACAAATCCCTAGGGGAATAGTGGGCAAAAGATAAGCGCCCAAAAGGTTAGGATTCCCCAGAAAACTAAAGACCCGTAGCGCTTCGGCGTAGGTCGATTCAGGGTCGTTCCAGGTAGCGAGGGCTTCGACGCCAAAGATTTGTTGCCGCCAGCCTTCAACAGTAACCACGAGGGCAGTAAGCAGATAAATAGTGACCAGGAGGGTGCGCCAGCGTTGCGATCGCAACACCCGTTCCCCGATCAAAAACACAAAGAGATAAAGCGTCAGCTTCGCCAACCCCGTCGCCGCCGCCAGCTTCACCGGCGAGAGAGCAGTAGCCGCAATCGCCACAACCCAGAACAGCCCCAGCACTAGGTGAACCGGTGAAATTCGGTAGGGGTTAAGAACATCGTCAGAGAGCGTTAGCAATACCCAAAAAGCGGCACAGGCTGCGATCATCATTCCCGTTAACCCATTGGGCACAAAGGGCGCGATCATGAACACTAAGCTCAGCAGAGCAACAGCGATCTCGTTGCCCCAGGCCAGCAACACACTGCTCTGTCGCCACTGCTTTAGCAGTCCCTTCAGCCGCCACATGACGCTGGAGCGGGTCCACTGCGGAGCCACAAACCGAGTGAGGGTCAGGCGTTGCCAAGCTGCATTCATGATCTTATTTCGTTAAGCCGTTCTCCAAAGCAAAGCGTACCAGCTCGGTGCGACTATTGGTGTCGGTTTTGTTGAACAAGCGACTGACATACTTTTCAACGTTACGGACGCTAGTTTCGAGGCGACGGGCGATTTCTTTATTCATTAACCCCTCGGCCACCAGATCAAGAACGCTTTGTTCGCGGGGCGTAAAGTCTATTTTGACAGGGTTGGCTGCGATGCTGAACTGGGGCTGATTGGTCAGCAGCGCCCGAATTTCGGCCACTTGGCTGGCCAGATCCGCAATATCAGCGTTAGCCCCTTCACTTTTGGCGGCTTTCCGCTCCATAAGATTGGTGACAATGGCGACCAGCTCATCAGGGTCAAAGGGCTTCGGCAAATAGGCATCGACTCCAGCGCTGTAGCCTTCGATGCGGTCCTTAGTCATACCTCGAGCAGTCAGGAAAACGACGGGCAAGCGGCTAAAGCGGACATCATCACGCATCTGCTGCAGAAACTGATAGCCGTCCACCTCCGGCATCATGATGTCTGAAATCACGAGATCGGGGGTTTGCTTTTCCAGCATTTCCCAGCCGACCTTGGCGTTGCTGGCGACATTTACGGTGAACCCACTATCTTCTAAATAAGCCTGAACGGCTTCTCTTAGGCCGGGTTCATCATCCACTAAAAGTAAGTGACCTGCCATTGATGCTCATCTCCCTCGCTGTGATCGTGGCCGCAATAGGCCTGCCTTATACATAGATTAGCCTCTCTTAACCTTAGCGAGAGTAGAGAATGCTCAAGGAGGCAGCCTACAGATCTCAAGATCTTTGACGAACAGGACGGTCATCTGCCGGTATAGCCGCCCACATATTGATAAAGATAGAAATTTTTTGCCGCTACAGCTAACAAGAAAGGGCTATCTCAACTCAGCCAGGTACTGCTATATGATGAGGCTTGGCAGATTTGTGAGGGAGTTTTATGCGGCTTGAGTTTGTTCCGGTGGAAGAGTTCTTTTTTGCCCTAACCCTTTCAGTGCGGTTGCTAGAAGAAATAGATGATCAAGAGCTGTTGGCAGAGATGCGATCGCATCTCCACACAAAATATGGCCAGTCCTCCACCATTGCCGCCGCCCAGGACAACACCTTCAACTACGTGTTTCGTCTATTTGGCCACGAGCACAGTCCTGAAGCTCCGCTCATGATTTCTATCTCAGACTGGAACGGCAAGCTACGATTAAGCAGCGACTATGGCTGGACCTTGAGCGAAGAGCGCAAACCCGTCCGTACCGACCAATTTACCCAGCGCTCTGACTTCACGCAGCAGCTCAAAGCTTTTTTACAAGAAGATCTAAACATTCCTCTCACCGAGCATCGCCCACCCAGCACTAGTGAGAAATAGTCTGAGACTAGGAAGTAGACCTTAACCTTCTCAAAACCTTGTTTTTACCTTAATTACTGAGCCATACCCTAACGTAGAAGGTAACCCATCACCCTCAACGGTCCTATGGTGCATACCCAGACTTCTACCCCACCAACTACAGCTCAACTCAGCCCCACCACAGATTTTCGGCAGCTACTTGAAGAAATTTATCAGGGACGCCATCTTCACGACTTTAAACGGAACCAGCGGATCCAACTGCAGCCACATGAAGTTTGGGTCGTCTGCAAAGGAATTGTACAACTGAGTACGCTGCACCCCACGGGTGATGAATCCATTGTCGGGCTGGCCTGCGCCTCCATGCCCTTTGGGCTGCCCTTTACGCGCATCAATCCCTACGAAGCCCATGCGCTTTCAAACGTTGTGCTCATGCGCCTGCATCAAATGGAAATTGAGCAGTCTCCGCGCCTTGCCCAGGGTCTATTTCAGCAATTGGGGCACCGCCTCAAGCAAACCGAAGCCGTCTTAGCAATGGCCTCACAGCGCCGGGTTGAAGACCGCTTGAAACAGCTATTGCTGCTATTGAGCCAAGATATGGGACAGGTCACGTCTGAGGGCATCCGCATTACCGTTCGTTTAACTCACCAGCAAATTGCAAACTTGACGGCCACCACCCGAGTGACGATTACGCGCCTCTTGCAACACCTGCGCCAAGAAAGATGGCTAGAGATTGACTCATCGCGTCACTTTATCGTGCTGAATCCTATTGCCTCGTAACTTCAATAATCTCTGACTGCATCTGAGCCTCAGGCCAAGCTTTGAGCACCTTTCCTTCTTTGAGCGGCGCTTGAGACCCAGCAACGGCACGAATCTCGTAGCGCAGATCAACATCTCCCTGGCCATCCCGACCAATATAAACAGTACTGTTCCACTGCCCCTCACCGTTTGTAGCGGCGGAGGGCTGGAGCCAATAATCAGGCGTCCCCTGTGGATGAACGAGCAGCCAGACGCGTTGGCCTGCAGGTGCCGTGCCTTTCACCTGTAGCTCTCGTCCCACCTTGGCATCCTGCACAGGCGTAGAAATCAGTAGCGGTGAGCCAGACTGATCAGCCACTGAGGCCGAACTACTTTGCTCTGTCTCGGCAATCGGAGCTGAGCTACAGCTGGTAACGGCAAGGAGTAAACAGGGATAAATCCAGATAAAACGGCGCATTTTCTAGTCTTTCGATAACGGTGCTGGTCCTAGGGAAGACGATAGCGCGGCCACAGTTGTTTCAGGCAGATGCGCAGAATCTAGCGCTCAGTCTAAAAACGGGGGATACTAAACATCGTATTATCTGCCTCTCACCATCGTGCGAACCCTAATCGTTGCCACTCAAAACCCAGGCAAACTCAAAGAAATGCAGCACTATCTGACGGGTTTACCCTGGCAACTCCAGCTCATGCCCCCAGAGCTAGAGATTGAAGAAACAGGAGAGACGTTCTTAGCCAATGCCTGCCTCAAAGCATCCCAGGTGGCACAGAGAACCGGGCAGTGGGCAATAGCCGATGATTCGGGCCTAGAGGTCGAAGCGCTTGAGGGCGCTCCCGGTATTTATTCGGCCCGCTACGGCAAAACCGATGCCGAGCGGATTCAGCGGCTGTTGGATACGCTAGGCAGTGAACTCAACCGGGCCGCTCAGTTCTCGTGCGTGATTGCCTTGGCACGTCCCGATGGATCCATCGCCTGCCATGCTCAGGGCTCTTGTCCAGGTGAAATCCTGAGGGCAGGCCGGGGAGAAGGGGGCTTTGGGTATGACCCAATTTTTTACGTGCCGACAGAGGGAAAAACCTTTGCCGAGCTGTCTTCTGACGTTAAACGTCGCCTCAGTCACCGGGGAGTTGCATTCCAGGCATTGCTCCCTCAGCTACAGCCATTCCGGGCAGACTCATAAACGAGGCTGATCCGCTATCCTTCATCCAAAGATGGCCCCTGCTGTGGGGCATGATTCGGGCTAACCGTGCGCGATGATGGCCGTCGTCTCAAGAGGGGTAAGCTGTCTAGAAATAAACCCACATCATTTTGCAGAAAAATAAGCACTGCAATCAACCAAAGCAAGTTGCGATTTGCAGGAGGGATCAGCAGAATCGCCACCGTCATGGCAACGAGACTTGCAGTAATAACAGCTTTTGATTTCCGCATCTGGCGAATGTGAATAGAGTCTGGGTGCGAGGCGTCAGCAGGAGATTTTAATCGGAGAACGAGCTGCCCCAAAAGTGCATCTGCGATGACGATCGTAACGATAAAGATAATATCTATCGCCTCAGAGAAGTTGAACTGAAGAAGGTTTCCAGACTGAGCGCTGTGCTCGTAAGCACCATGCTCATAAACAAGTGTCGTGACCCGAGGTATGAGCGTGGTGATCAGCAAAAGAGCGGCTGATATCCAAAGACTGAAGCGGCTAAGGGGAAGGTAGTGATTCACCTGTCGATGCTGCAGCCAAAAACCAAACAGCATTACAAAAGATAGGCAATATTGAATGAAGACGGCGAGCAGATTCTGCAAAGTCGCTAGGTCATGGGCCTCAATTTCGACGGGAATATCAAGGGCAAGCATCGTAATCGAAATGGCGTAGACCGCATCGATGAAAGCACCTAAATGTTCTTTTTTCATGGTGGGGTTATTTCGGAAAGGCTGGCTGGGGATCAGGGGTTAGGACAAATAGCTGTGTTGAACACAAGGACTAACCTAGGGTGCCCTATCTGTCGTTAAGCTACAGCTTCAAATCTTTTTGACCGTCATCGGCAAGAGCACCTTGTCCGAGACACAACCCAGACATTATCTAAGTGAGGATACACAGTGAATTCGTCGATCCATTTCTCTCAATAGCTGACCTAGATCACTGATTTTCTCTGAGCGCTATTATAAATTTTGACTAACGTTCGCCTATCTTCTCTGAAGCAGATGAAAACCAATTATGGATTTCTACTTTCGGCTCTTACTGTGCCGGTCGTAGTTCTCTCTACCCCCCAAATAGCTTCAGCACTCAGCGCCACTGAAGTTAATCAGATTGCGAAAGATATCACGGTAAGAGTCGATAGCCAAACGCCGGGTTCGGGAGTGCTGATTAAGCGTGAGGGTAATATTTATACACTGCTCACGGCAGCCCACGTGGTTGCCACCGCTGATGACTATGAGGTTGTCACGCAAGGGGGGCGGCGCTACCCTGCAGTTGCGGGTCAAATCAAAAAGCTGCCAGGGGTTGATTTAGCCATTCTGCAGTTTGTTAGCGATCGCAACTATCCCATTGCAAAGCTGGGCGACTCACAGCAGATGCCAGAGGGTAGCACCAGCTATGTCGCGGGTTTCCCGGCCCGGACGCAGGCGATCACAGACACAATCTATAACTTCACAACCGGGAAAATCACCGCCAACGCCAATCGCGCCTTGACCGACGGCTATGCGCTGGTTTATTCCAACAGCACCCTACCCGGCATGAGCGGTGGCCCTGTCCTCGACTCTGACGGCAACCTGCTGGGCATTCACGGGCGGGCTGACACCACCGATCGCGTCCAGAATCAAAGCATCAATCCTGATATCTACATCAAAACCGGGTTCAACCTCGGGATTCCCATCAATACGTTCTTAAGCTTGGTTCCTAAAACCGGCGTCAACCTGGGTTTTCGTACGCCGGCGGCGGTGGCAACGGCGACCGGCGTTGATGACATCTATCTACAGGCACTCGACCAGTATGAACGAGGCGCAGTGGATCAGGCTTTGAGCCTTTCAACCCAGGCCATCCGGCTTGATGCTCAGTTTGCCCCGGCTTACGCGCTGCGAGGCAGTATTCGCTATCTACAGCAGGACCAACCGGGAGCGCTAATCGACTTCGACAAAGCCCTGGCACTAGATACTGACCTGATCATGGCCTATCTAGGCAGAGCGCTGATCCAATCTTCTTTAGGGAATCCTCAGGGGGCAATGGCCGATTATTCGCAGGTGATTGAGCGCAACGATCGCCATGCCAGAGCCTACTATAATCGCGGCGTCCTGCAGCTCAATCAGGGGCAACAGCAGGCGGCACTCGCCGATCTCCGCACAGCCGCCGATCTGTCTTTACAGGCCGATAATCAACCGGAATATCGGCGAGCGCTGGAGGCCATCAGCATCGCTTCAAAATCCTGTCGGCAATCCATTCGGAAGGTTTGCGATCGCTAAAAATATAGAATGAGTCATCGTTGGTCCTTCAACAAAAGAGCAGCTAATATGGTGTTCCAGCTGATGTGGGACTCGTCAAAAGCCGGCGGGGAACCCGCAGAGACTAGCAATAGTCAACGTGGTAGAGGCTTTTCAATGTTGTGGAACAGTTTTAGAAAATATTCAGTGGGGTATCGGTAGATGAGGCATTATCCATTAGTGGCTGGGGTTGCCGTTGCGATCGCAGCGTCCACTCTCTCCAGTCCAGTGGCGATATTCGCAAACCCAGCGGGGACAAATGCTGCGGGGGTCGAACAGATTCGCGTCACGCCCAGCAAACGAATTGCTGTTTTAGACCTGGATTTTGCCAACGTCAGCAAGACTGGAACCTATCTGGGGCTGTACGGGCAAAACGGTCCCTCTAAGGGCGTTAGCAACCTGCTGACCAACGAGCTAGTAAAAGACGGCACCTATGTCCTGATCGAGCGCAGTAAGGTGGAGGCGATTCTTGCTGAACAGAATCTGGGGCAGTCCGACAGATTAGAACCCAGCACTGCCGCGCAGATTGGTCGCCTCTTGGGGGTTGATGCCGTTCTGATGGGATCGATTACGCAATTCAACATGGAAGATCAGGGCAACGATGTCTCGATTGGC
Source organism: Acaryochloris thomasi RCC1774 (assembly GCF_003231495.1). Lineage (NCBI taxonomy): Bacteria > Bacillati > Cyanobacteriota > Cyanophyceae > Acaryochloridales > Acaryochloridaceae > Acaryochloris > Acaryochloris thomasi. The sequence continues at coordinate 95,161 of NZ_PQWO01000007.1, read as the reverse complement.
CGCATCTTTGGGCTTGGCGGTAAACAGAAAAAGCAGATTGCCAACGTCCAGATTTCAACCCGCTTAGTGGGGACCGCGACCGGTGAAATCCTGTCTGCAGCAGAGGGTTCTGGACGCGCCGACAAGAGCGGTGGCGGCGGCAGCATCTTTGGCATCTCGGCCAGTACGGGCGGGGATAGTTCTGACCGTCTTCTCGGTGAAGCAGCTAAGCAGGCCGTTGATCAGGTGGTGGCTCAGCTCGTGACCGTGGCTCCTAAGCTCGCGGCTCTCCCTGAAGTCTTGCCGACGGCGGAGCCAGTGATTGCTGACGTCACAGGCCAAGAGGTGATCTTGAATAAAGGTGGGAAAGATGGCTTTAGACCAGGCATGGTGCTCTCGGTGGAGCGTGTGATTAAAGAGGTTAAGGATCCAGAGACGGGCAAACTACTGCGGCGTCAAACCCAGTCTATTGGGCGGCTGCAGCTCACCGAAGTTGATGCTCAGTCATCCGTGGGGACGATCTTGAACGGGCAGGGCTTCGAGGTGGGCGATCGCGCTAAAGCTGTGGAGTAGCCCCAACTCGCCTGGGAACTTGCATCCTTGTATATGCCTTGCCCGCTTTATACACCGATCGCTCAACCCTGTATAAATTGGGTGGATATCCATCACTGGGGCCGTGGCAATCGTGGAGGGTATGATACGTTTTGGATAGTTTCCGTTGTTCTGTGTAACGCTGTTCAGGCTTTAAGCGCTCACTTAGCCCTCACCCCCCCAGCCCCCCTCTCCCAATCCTGGGCGAGGGGGGAGAAAGACAAGTGTTACGAGTTTCTTGCTCCCCTCTCTCCAGTATTGGGAGAGGGGTTGGGGGTGAGGGCCATGCAAAACATTTGCCAATATCCGGTCTTTAATTTGATGATGCCTACCTACTTACCATGCTAGGAACGCTACTCGCAGGACGCTACAAAGTCATTAAGCCCCTGGGGGAGGGTGGTTTTGGCGAGGCTTATTTAGCAGAAGACCAGCACCTGCCCGATGCTCAGTGCTGCGTGGTTAAAAAACTAAAAACCGAGCATCATCAGGCTGCTGCTCTCAAGGTCGCTCGACGGCTATTCGATGCCGAAGCCAAGATGCTGCACAAGCTGGGACACCACGACCAGATTCCGAGGCTGTTGGCTCACTTTGAAGAAGCGGAAGGGTTTTATTTAGTTGAGGAGTTTATCCCTGGACACGGCATCGATCACGAGCTAGAGCCAGGACAGCCCGTGAAGGAAGAAGATGCGATCGCACTTCTCTGCGACATCTTAGAAGTCCTAGACTTTGTTCATCAAAATCAGGTTATTCACCGCGATATCAAGCCCTCCAATCTGATCCGGCGGCAAACAGACGGCAAGGTTGTCTTAATTGACTTCGGAGCCGTCAAACAGATGACGACGCAGCTCATCAACCACCACAGCCATACCCCTCAAACGGTCCTGATTGGCAGTCCTGGCTACGTCCCCAGCGAACAGTTTCGCGGCAACCCCAAGCTGAGCAGCGATGTTTACGCCGTAGGCATGATTGGCATCCAGGCGCTCACCGGCATCAATCCAGGCATGGGGCAGCTCCCTGAAGATGATGAAACGGGAGAACTCGTCTGGCGCAATCATGCCCAGGTTTCACCGGAATTTGCCACCATTCTCGAAAAGATGGTGCTCTACGACTATCGGCAGCGTTACGGATCTGCATCCACAGCTCTGTCAGCAGTACAGGCTCTAATCGATGCTCGCAAAGCAGCAGGCCTTCCTCAAGCAGAGGTTGTCCTGATTGATGACTTTGCCGAAACAGAGATGGGGGCTGTAGAAGAGGTGCCTGCCACAGTGGTGACGGCTCAGCCCGCAGCGCCGACCGACGTTGGACCTGCGCCCACCGCCATTCCTCCTAGCCCAGAGGTTATGGAACCTGTGGCTGCATCGTCGCTGGAGACGCCACCCTTACCCGAAACGGCGGCCCAAGATTCGACAAGGTACCAGGACAATGAGAACTTTAAGAGCGTTCCTGTTGAGCCTGCGACGGCTGCAACGATAGCCGCGACGCCGCTCCCTCTACCCAAAAGTCTCCGCGCCTCAAAGGGCTCTAAAAAACTGAAGGCAGCAGCCTTGGGGATTGTGGTTCTCCTGCTGGGTGGGGGCGCTCTAGGACTAGCCTCTCCCCATCTGGAACCGCTGTGTCAGGTTTTTAATAACTGCTCCCGCACTCTGCAGTTTCAAACGGTGTATAAGGATGCAGTCGATGATGCAGAGACCGCGCAGGCTGATAGCAAACAAGCCAAAAACCTCAAGGATTTAGAGGCCGCGCATGATCGCTTTGAAGATGCGATCGCATCGCTCAAATCCATTCCTGAGGATGTCAAGATCTATCCCACGGCCAAGCAGGAACTGCCCGAATACGAAAAGCAGTTTAAGGTCGTCCAAGCCCGCCTAGTCGCAGAGAAGAAAGCACAAGAGGCATTTGAGCAAGCTGAAGCGACAGCCAAAACGGCTGAGGCAAAGACGGCTGAGGCGGAGAAGGCCACCACGGTAGCCCCCATCGCAGAGGTGCAGACACAGTGGAAGACTGCACAAACCCAGCTCCAAAGCATTCCTGAAGATTCTTTTGTCGCAGCGCAGGCCAAGGAAAAGCAGCAAAGCCAAGAGAAAGAGATTCAAGCACTGCAGAGCAGAATTGATCAGCTCATTGCAGCGGAGAAAGAACGGCAGCGACAGGCGGCGGTGGCAGCAGCGGCGGCCCGCAAAAAGCAGCAGGCGGCAGCAGCAGCGGCACAACGAGCAGCAACACGATCTACAGCTTCGAGCTCTTCGACAACATCACGGACAACAACGCCCAGCCGATCCACTTCTTCTGCACCGAGTCGCTCGACCTCAGCTCCTGCACGCAAGTCGCCCCCATCAGCACCGAAGGCTGCCCCAAAGAAAGAACCTCTTTGGGGCGCTCCAGCAGCGAAAGAGCCACTGTGGTAACTCAAAATCAGTCACGCAGTAGACCTCTTACGTAATGTAATTGCAAATTTTCTGCATTAGCCCCCCCAGCCCCCCAATTCTGGGGGGAGAGTACAGCAAGATTTCGTGGATACGGCAGCAATTGATAAATATAGAGCAGCTTTCAGCTGAGTGAAGCGCACTGATAATATCTAGAAAATTTGCCTGAAGGCATTCTTACATCCAAGACGTACCTCACCCGGCAGCAATACACTGCATCTCACGAGGCACTACTTGTAAATTCAGACATGCGAGCGATCACGGGAGACAACGATTTACCGCTCCACATAAACCAAAGAAGGCTGCTCTCCCCCCAAAATTGGGGGGTCGGGGGGGCAGTGCAAAGCGTTAAAAGCTTGCTCTGAAAGCATCGTCAAACATCTAACAGGGGTGATTTATATGAGAGGTCTACTGCATACCGAGTCGTTCCAGACCACCGAGTCGCAGTAGCCAAACGACAACGACGAGCCAGTGCAGCAAAACACCGGGCCAAAGTGAACTAGTTAGAACATACGTCAGCGTGCAGGCAACCCCTAACAATCCGGCTAGGATCAGAAAAGTGGGTTGAAAAAAAGTGGGGGCACCGCGTCGGTAGGCTGTCAAAGCATTGAGCGGATGATAAATGATAAACAATACCAAGCTTATAGAAGCCCACAGCATAGTGGTTTGCGACCAAACGTCCTCGTAGGAATGCGGAATGATCAGCGCTCGGAAAAGCAGTTCTTCAAACAAAGCAGGGGTTAAGAAAGTTCCGACCACAATTGCCAGAGCTGGCTTTGTCTTAACGGGCGTTGAATGTTGCTTTAGAAAACCCTGTCGCCAGCCAAACCACAAAGCGAATAAAGCATATCCCAAGAGAATGCCGCCAGAGAGCAGCCAACCCCATCTATCCGGGAAAGTGGTTAAAGCATCAATTAACCGAGAGAATACACGCGGAATAACGGGCCATTGGCCCAAGAGTTCAGTCGCCTCAAGAGGAGCAATACTGGCATCCCAACCGCCGACTTGGTTAGTCTGCAAAAACCAGAGCTGAGCGCCTGAGTCTCGAAAGATATCGGTGAGCTGATCGTGAACAACGTGGGGAATAATGGTGCGCCAGCTCAGAATTTGGGTGACGATATTATCTTGATTCGTGAAGCCGCGCTGGGGTTGGATGCCTGCTAATACTTCAGCATTCTGCTGCCAATCAGGACGAACAATGCCGAGAGGCACAAGCTCTCTTTCTAAACGATTTCCTAATGCAACCAGCTCCTGAAAGCGCTCCGTTTGAGGATGCTGGGGATTAGCCTCCAGCCACGCTTGAATCTTCGGCGATTGCCGAATTTGCTCATTAATAATCTTAATCGTCGTGTAGACCGCCTGACTCGAATCTTGAGCACAGGACTTCGCAGGCGTAACCAAGGCCGCACCAGTGCCATCCCCAGTGCGATAGCGAGCCGCCATCAATTGAAGCTGTTGCTTCAGTTCCTGCATCGGCGAAATGATGATGCCGTCAAAGTCGTATTCTTCGGTGATGGCAGGGAAATTCACCAGTACATCTGTGACAGGACGAGTGCCCAACCAGCCTCGCTGTAGGTTGCCAGTATATTCTGACCAATGCATGGGGCCAGCAATGATGCCATCGGGATTGTGGGAATAGATCTGCTGATACTGAATATCAAATCGAAGAGCCTGAGTGAGCGGGTCACGGATCACCTGAGCTGTCCCAAAAGCGACATGCCCGGTGACGGTTCCAATGACGGACTGGGCTTCGGCCTTCTGACCGCCAATGCCACCAAACAAATGAAGAACGAGTGCCTGATCCCCTAACTGCCAGTTTTTGAGGGCTGCTTCGGCATTCTTGGCCGTCGTTGTTGTTAAAACAGAGTGAGCCGTTCCCTTTTGTGAGATGGCTTGCTTCCAAGCACCGCGACGGGCAGCGGGCCTGCCGGTGAGGATTCGGTCAGGCTGCAGATCTAGGAGGGAGAGAGGTGCGATCGCAACCCCTACAAACACCCCTTCAGCATCCTTCGCCCCATAGACATACCAGCCTTCCTCTCCTGCGGGTGAATCTTTTAACTGATCAATCGTCGAGCGATAAACCCCATTCCGGTCGGCCATCACCTGAGGAATCCGAATCACCTCTTGAGGACCATCAAATTCCTGAGAAGTAGGATTATAGTGACGGACCTCAAACAGCTCTTGAGGACAGGACTCTTGAGCAAGACAAGGTGGGGAAATATCCCGACTTTGCGCCTTGAGCGGCGTCAAAATCTTGACCACGGTGTAATAGCGTCCCGGCACCTGCACCGGATCTGTTGCAATTTCGAGGGTGGGTTGATCTCCAGATCCCTTAACCACAGTTGGGTCTAGCGTCACCAGCACGTCATCGTTTGGACGTGCCCCAGCCAGTGACTGCAGTGGCCCCACTTGACGATCGCTCAACCGCGTGGGATGTATATTCCCATCTCTTTGACTCGCCGCCACTGCAGCAGAGAAATCAACAACTCGTGTTGCCGCCTGTACGTAGGGTTGGGCCGTGCTGTGCCACTCTAGCCGCACCTGCTGCCCCATCAGTTCCTGATGCTCGGAGGAAGAATGGTACACCTCAAACCATACCCAGTCCTGCTCTTGAGGGGTCGAAGGCAAAATCAGGCGTCCGACCCAGTCGCCAACGGGCTGATAAAGCGCGGGATCTATGGTTTGCTCTAGTGGATAGTGGTTGGGCTGATTGAAGGGCGCTTGCTGTGCGATCGCATAGTTTGAAATCTGGACGGGTGGCTTCTCTTGTGCCTGACCCAGCAGGGCAAGTCCGAGGGCAAAACAAACCAAGAGGATAAACTGTCCGAAGCTTTGAAACCAACGCCGACCCATAGAAGCAAGGCTAAAAAGAGAGCATTCCTAGCATCATATCTGTCCATCTCCGAAATCTGAGACGTTCAGGCAGACGAATGGCCCAGTTTAGGTATAATGATTAGGCTTTACGGGCGAGTGGCGGAATGGTAGACGCACTACACTCAAAATGTAGCGGCTTCGGTCGTGAGAGTTCGAGTCTCTCCTCGCCCACTTTTATACAACATTAGTTTTGAGTTCTACGGACCAACAGTTTGTCGCGTTGTTTGATCAGTGGCCCTTCGATCTGGCCTGGATTCCTGATTCAGCCTATCTCGTCGGCGGGTATGTTCGAGATGTATTGCGGGGCCGATCTCCCACCTATTTAGATCTAGATTTTGTGCTACCAAGCAACGCAGTGGAGACAGCTCAGGCCATTGCCGAACATTACGAAGCGGGGTTTGTGCTGTTGGATGCTGAACGTCATATTGCCCGCGTGGTTTTCCCCAGCGCCACGGCAGATTTTGCTCAGCAAATGGGTGACACCCTCACCGATGATCTGCAGCGACGGGACTTTACTGTAAATGCGATCGCATCTAACCCCCACACCCAAGAGCTAGTCGATCCCACCGGGGGCCTCCAGGATATCCAGCAAGGGGTCATGCGAATGATCGCGCCCCAAAATTTTCAGGACGATCCGCTGCGCTTAATGCGAGCCTACCGTCAAGCCGCTCAGCTTGGTTTTGAACTAGATCCCACGACTCAAAACGCGATTCGTCAGTTTGCGCCGCTCTTACAGCAGATCTCTGCTGAGCGCGTGCGTGTAGAGCTGGGCTATTTACTCAGTCATGCCCAAGGCACCCCCTGGCTACAGCAGCTTTGGCAGGATCAGCTGCTGGCATCATGGCTCCCCCACGCAGCAGGCTTAGACCAGATTGCAGCGGTTGATTCAGCGGTCAAAAAACTGGAAATAGCTTGGCCTGAGATGATCCCCCTTTTGCTCCAGCCCCTTAACGATCGTGCCCAGGGCAGTGAAGCCGCCCAGCGGACCCTACTGAGTCTCGTAAAGCTGTTAGGTTTATTAGCGCCCGACGTCAAGACAGCCAAACAAACCCTGAGCAATCTCAAGTATGCAAGGGCTGAAATGAGCCTTGTCCTCTCGCTGCTGCAGAGCTGTAATACCCTTTCCCAGAGATCGATGCATCAGCTATCGCGTCGGGAGCAATACTTTTTGTTCCAGCAGGTTGGCAGTGCTTTCCCAGCCTTAGTGGTTTGGTTAATGGCCGTCGGTCATTCTCTTGAAGAAATGCATCCCTTCATCGAAGCCTACTTCGATCCAGAGAGCCTCGTCGCTCATCCGCAACCGCTCGTTTCAGGTAAGACGTTAATGACCGCGCTGGGATTGAAGTCTGGACCTCAGATTGGTGAGCTATTGACCGCGCTAGAGCTAGCCCAGGCCGATGGCAAAATTGAGACGTCTAAGGAAGCGTTAGTTTTAGCCCAGATATGGCAAAGCGAGGGACGTTGCTGACGCTCTCTGCTAAACCTTAGATAAAATCCTGTAGTGGACTGCAGACAGATGATTGCGGCACAGCTAGGCTCTCGATACTCGTATCCATGAATAATGAAGATTTAAAAATCCAGGCCAGGAAAATTTTGGACGAGATCGCCTTCACAACTTTCGAACAATGTGAGCCATTGACGCGCGACTTCACTCATATCCCTCTGCGTCCAGGCATTTATGCAATTCGGCATATCACCGAGGGGCTGCTCTATATCGGTAAAACACAGAGTTTGCGCAAGCGCTTCAAGGGTGGACACAAAGCGTTCTTGTGGGCGTGGCTTGATAAGTATGACGATGCGACGATTCGTATTGTGTTTCGCCCTATTCCGCACTCAAAGAACCCTACGCTACTATTGGAACTGGAGGCCATTATCTTGAGGGCCACAGATCCTCCTTACAATGCTCAAATTCCGGCGGAAAGGTGAAGTAATGCAAGCCGAAGCAAAAGAGAAACTTTCATCTGCTGATGCCGAAGTTCTTTTGAGGTGCTTACCAAAACGCATTCAGGAAGCGTTGATTACTCGTGCAGCTGAGATTGAGTATCCGGTTGAAGCCGTTCTTGAAATGGCGATCGCAAGTTTCCTAGATACAGAAGCAATAGGGTTCGCAGACTGTAAACCAGGACGCGGGCAGTAGAAACATGCTCTTATCTGAAGCATCCATCGCCTGAAACTCTACTTAAACTACCGCAAAAGTGGAAATGATAAACACCGGCATTAGAGTTCTTTTGATTTCAGTCTTAGCCTTCACCTCAAGTCTGTGACGGCATCCCAGGAGATGAGACAGAAGCACAAATGAATATGTCTACACCAATGGTCGAGAGCTTGCATTCTTTGGTTTCGGGTCAATCATTAAGTTCGGTTCAGAGATCGCAACTCGCAACCCAGATGTTGTCTGATCCAGACTGGGCTGTAGCCTTTGGCGTGACACCCGAGACCGTGGAGGATGTGATTGACGTGCGATCGCAACTCCTCCCGAACCTCTATCCCAAAGTCCAGCAATATTGGCAAGACTGCCAGATTCAAACGCCCTGCATCGATCTCCTGTGGCAGTTCTGGCTTCCCCTAGCCCAGAGACTCATTCAGACCCATCAACAGCTCAATCGCCCTCTCATCCAAGGCATCTTAGGAATGCAGGGTGCAGGCAAATCAACGCTGACTGCAATGCTGTGCTTGATTTTGCAACAGCTTGGCTACACCAGCCTCACGCTTTCCATTGATGACCTGTACAAAACCTACGCAGACCGTCAGCAACTCCAGCAGCAAGATCCGCGACTTATTTGGCGTGGGCCACCCGGAACCCATGATATTGACATCGGCATCGAGATTTTAGATCGACTCCGCTTCGCTCAAGCCGTGGATATTCCCCGATTTGATAAGTCAGCTCACAATGGACAGGGCGATCGCAGCGGCTTTGAATCCGCTCAACCAGCCGATATCGTTCTATTTGAAGGCTGGTTCACGGGCCTCTTTCCATTGCCAGATAGCGCATTCGAAGATCCTCCTGCTCCCATCAACACACCGGAAGACCTGACCTTCGCACAGGAGATGAATCAAGCACTCAATGACTATTCGCCACTTTGGGAACGGCTCGACTCTTTGATCGTGCTGCAGCTCGCCGACTATCAACTCAGCAAACGCTGGCGGATCAATGCCGAACGAGTTGCGATCGCAACAGGCAAAACCGGCATGGACAAAACAGAGGTAGAGCAATTCGTAGACTACTTCTGGAAAGCTCTCCATCCAAAGTTGTTTATTCCTGCACTGATCCAAAAACCACAGGCCGTCGATCTAGTGATTGAGATCAACGCAGAGCATTTACCTAGAAAGATTTACTCCGGGATCACGACTTGATCAAATCCATCACTTTCTCTGGGCATCAAAAATTTTCTTTCCGGTACGAGAAACCGTAGGCATTGCACAGCTGCCCTAGTGTTCTCGATAAACCTCTAGGTCCACAATAAAAAACATCGACTTTTTCAGTCGGATATTGCAATTTCAACTGGGGAAAGATTTCATTCCAATTCGGTCGACCCGCATGGGTTTGATTCTTGAGGCCGGTCACCAAATCCACCTTGTGCTCGTTATGCAATAAATCCATTGCAGTGTACAGAGAGACCAGTTGCATATTTATGTTTTTAGGCATACCGGTCAGATACAGGTTGATATCAAACAGATTAAAAGTATCTTCAGCCTCCAGTTTTTGGAGCAAAGCCAGAAACCATTCGAACGAAGATTGATCACGATTGAACCAGTAGAAATGAACTTTCTCTAGGTTTAGCTCCTTCGCCTCCATTTGGCGTTGATGCAAAATGCTCTGCAGAATAGAAGCATAGGGAGTCACTCCTATTCCTCCTGCAATCAGAACAGCATGTTGCGATCGATAAATATGACTACTGGGACTATGATAAGGGCCATCCAAATACACTGGAATCTTAGGAAAAGCACTATCGTCCTTCCGAGCTGGCATCCAATCACGGAATTGGCTATACAGCGTTCCAGTCCAGCTTCCAACGGCTCGTATATGCAGGCACAAAGAGTCTTCCTTTTCAGGCGCACTACTAATAGTAAAAGGATGCCACTCAAAGCTGGCAACACCAGGACATTTCACGTAGAGATAGTCAGATGCCTTATAACTAAAATCATGTGGTCGAGCAATCTCCAACGCTAAAACATTGCTGGGTAAGATCTGAGCATTGGTAATATGAGTTGTACGCTTTCTTTGCCGATAACGGACGATTTGTTCAATCAGAAATGCCCCGAGCGATACAGCCACCCATTTTATGAAGTGGGGGCCATGAGCGATCATCAGCCCTAGCCAGGGGATATAAGCGAAATGAGCAATATAAAAGAGATTGAACTTGCCTTTTTCCCGCACAAAAGGTTGGGCTGTAATCCACATCAGCAATAGAATTAGCAGTAGCAGCACTCCCGTCAACCCTGCTCCCTCGGACAGGAATGAGCGCAAATCTTGATTGTCTGACACAAGATTGCCAATATGAGCCACAGTATGAACGACCGCCAAGACAAAAATTGTGTGCCCCACTAGCTTGTGAAATGCAAGATGTTTGTCTATTGGCAAATAATCATTGAGTTTGGTTTTACGCAACCAAGTCATCCAGCGTCGCATGATTGGCACTAGAACCAAAGCGCCACTGAAGTTCAAAGCTAACCCACATCCTCTAGCAAGTCGGAGAAAAGAAGTTCCCGAAGCATATTCAGGATTAGTATAGGCACGAAAAAACAGAAAAACGTTAACGGCTATGTACGAAGAGACAAATAACACCTTTCCCCAATTATTTTGAAGATGATGCCATCGCCGTAACCATTCTTCTTTTGTTGTTGTACTCAGAGGTTCTGTTTTAGAAGGCTGTAGCCATTGAGCAGGACTCACAGACATTACATTCTGCAAACGAGGTGACTGCCCCAACAATGCCTCAAACTCTGGCAGAGATATTTCCCCATCCTCATTAGTGTCAGCTTTATCGAGTAAGATATCTCGCAATTGTTGAAGCTGACTTGTGGGCAGATAAAATTGGGTCTCTCTTAAGCTTGCCCCGATAAACTTTGCGAGTTCGTTTTTATCAATGTAGCCATCATCGTTAATATCATGAAGTCGAAAAGCGAATCTAATCTCGTCTTCTTGTGCCCAATTAAAACCCTGCACAAATTCCCGAAAATTTACGCCCCCCGTTTTATCTACGTCAAAGATAGTGAATAAACGTTTGCACAAAAAATCATTCTTGAAATCAAAGACTTCCTGAAATTCATCAATACTGAGCTTGCGATCAGCACCCGCAAAATCCAGAAACTTTTGTTCTAGAATTTCAAAATCGTTCATTATCCATATGAATGACAGCTAAGCGTAGTATTAATTATTCGAGAAAAACGACCATATTCTAAGAGCGAAGCATTTCATAGAATACAGGCACTATTATGAGCGACAGAAAAGCCACTCTAAATCTTTACATAATCGCCCCTTTGCAACGACATTTAGCTAATTGTCTGTCATCACTCAAGTATTTATGCAACTGCTCATCTATATACGAAAAAATAGTGCGGACCAGAAGTAAAACCTTAGCTGGACTTCATCCATTTCAATTCATGACAATCTTTGATAAGCCGAGAGGCTGAGGGAGCGGTGGGATAGCTCTGTAAATGTCTTAGAACAAATTATGTGACGATGGGCCAGGCCTGAGCTATCAGAGCTTGATACCACCTAAACAATTAGGATTTAGAGATTTATACGAAATTACGGGGGATTTTACGGCACCACTGTCATGATACTCAGTCTTACCTGTGGCCTCGGGATGCCTGCGGCTTTGGCAAACTCTGCTGATTATTACGTCGGGGCTGGTGCTAGAGCAGGATTCAATGATGACACAGCAGCGGTCATCAACGCGAAACTCAAAATAGCTGACTTCGGTAGAGATCAGCCTTTCGAGTAGACCCGCACTCTTAATCAGCAATGCGACAGAGCTGCGCCTTGCATTGACCAGCGAGAAAGAACTTATTCGTAACGGGTCGCCTTTTCTAGAAGGATGGATTAGACCATCATGAAACAGGGGCCACAAGAGTTGATCAAGTCCAGCCCCATATTTTCCACTACAGTTGGCAACAATTCAGAGGAAATTATTTCAGGAAAGGCGCATCGTTAATTTAGGATAGTACTCCATCAGAAGAGAGGCTGTAAGCCAATGATAGCCATAGGAAGACAGCTTACCCTGTGGTATATTACGGAGGCTAACTCTGCCCGTGGTATTGGTGAACTCATAACCTATTGCGGCTGTACGACGTCTAAGAAGTAAAGGCAGAGATGAATTCAAAATTCTGGAACGGTAAAAGAGTTCTCGTTACCGGTCATACGGGTTTTAAGGGAAGTTGGCTATCGCTCTGGCTCCAGAAAAGTGGAGCTGATGTAACGGGATATGCCCTAGCCCCGCCGAGCAATCCAAACTTATTTGAGACAGCTCGGATCGCCGATGGCATGACCTCAATTCTGGGAGATGTTCGAGACCTGTCCCATCTGCAGGAAACCATCGCTCAGCACCAGCCCGAGATTGTGATTCATATGGCGGCTCAACCGCTGGTTCGATACTCTTATCAGCACCCTGTCGAAACCTACGCCACCAACGTGATGGGCACCGTCCATGTTCTAGAAGCAGTTCGGCAGGCTGAAGGGATTCGAGTCGTCGTCAATGTCACCAGCGACAAGTGCTACGAAAATCGTGAGTGGGTTTGGGGCTATCGAGAGAATGAGGCCATGGGGGGACATGACCCTTACTCCAACAGCAAAGGTTGCGCCGAACTGGTCGCGGCAGCCTACCGCAGCTCCTATTTTTCACCTCAAACCTATGCTGAACATGGGGTCGGTCTCGCCAGCGTTAGAGCCGGCAACGTGATTGGTGGCGGCGACTGGGCCGGAGATCGCCTGATTCCAGACATCATCCGCGCCATTATGGCAAAAGAAACAGTTGTGATTCGCAGCCCCAACTCCATTCGCCCTTGGCAGCATGTACTAGAGCCATTAGGAGGCTATCTAATGCTGGCGGAGCACCTTTGGGATGCAGGCGAGGCCTACGCCGAAGGCTGGAACTTTGGCCCCAACGACGAAGATGCCAAACCGGTTTCTTGGATTGTCGAACAGCTCACGCAGCTCTGGGGCGATAATGCTCAGTGGAAGCTGGATACGCAGGTGAATCCCCATGAGGCCACCTACTTAAAACTGGACTGCTCCAAAGCAAAAAACCGTCTCAAGTGGTCGCCGAAGCTAGACTTAGCGACCACCCTCAACTGGATTATCGAGTGGTACCGCAGCTATCTCAACGGGGATGATGTGCGTCAGCTCACGGAGCAGCAAATTGAGCAGTATGAGACCTGTGGTCAGCCACCTGTTTAACCTTTTTGACCTCAGATAATTTGACGATCCATAACCGCCAATCGTTATCACCTCACCATGATTTTTACAAAAACCGCCATTCAAGGTGTCTATATTATTGATTTAGAGCTGCGAGAGGATGATCGCGGGGGCTTTGCTCGCACCTTCTGCGCCCAGGAGTTTGAGGCCCACGAGCTGAAGCCAACTTTTGTGCAATGTAATCTTTCGTTCAACCACCAGAAAGGGACGCTGCGAGGGATGCATTATCAAACGCCTCCGGCAACAGAGGTGAAGCTGGTGCGCTGCACCCAGGGAGCCGTTTATGACGTGATTATAGATTTGCGCCCTGACTCACCGACCTACCTTACCCATGTAGGGGTTGAGTTGACAGCCGAAAATCGCCGAGCGTTCTACGTCCCAGAAATGTTTGCCCACGGCTACCAAACCCTGACGGACAATGCTGAAGTCACTTATCAAGTCAGCGAGTTTTATACCCCAGGGCACGAGCAGGGGTTACGACATAGCGATCCAGGGCTAAAAATTGACTGGCCGCTCCCGGTGACTATGATTTCAGAGAAAGATGCCAACTGGGCTCTCCTTAAAGATCACCCCTTGTCAGCAGGAATTTCATCATGATCATTATTGATACGGCCCTCAAGGCTCGGGCCGAGGCGAAGAATCCCGTACGGGTAGGTATGATTGGCTCCGGCTTTATGGGGCGAGGTATTGCCAATCAAATTATTAATTCAGTGCCGGGTATGGACCTAGTGGCGGTCTTCAGTCGGCAATCAGAAAGTGCCAAACGTGCCTATCTTGAGGCGGGTATTGACGCCATTGAGACTGTCACCACTGTGACCGATCTTGAAGATGCGATCGCAAACCACAAATCCGCCGTCACCGAAGATCCTTTCTTGCTGTGTAAAGCAGACAACATCGACGTACTGATCGAGGTCACAGGAACCATTGAGTTTGGAACCCACGTCGTAGTGGAAGCCATCAACCACGGCAAACACATCATTCTCATGAACGCAGAGCTGGACGGCACCATTGGTCCAATATTGAAAGTTCATGCCGATCGCGCAGGGGTTGTGATTTCTAACTGCGATGGCGATCAGCCCGGGGTGGAGATGAACCTCTATCGCTACGTGAAAAGCATTGGCTTTACCCCCTTACTTTGCGGCAACATCAAAGGGCTACAGGACCGCTATCGCAACCCCACCACTCAAAAGAGCTTTGCTGAACAATGGAAGCAGGCAGCCTACATGGTCACTAGCTTTGCCGACGGCACTAAGATTTCCTTCGAGCAGGCGATTGTCGCCAACGCCACCGGCATGCAGGTCGCCCAGCGCGGAATGCTGGGCTACGATTTTCGCGGTCACGTTGATGAGATGACCCACCTATACGATGTGGAGCAGCTCAAAGAACTGGGCGGCATTGTTGATTACGTTGTCGGCGCTCAGCCCGCTGCGGGAGTCTTTATCTACGCCACCAATGATGATCCCAAGCACCAACATTACCTCAACTATTACAAGCGCGGCGAAGGTCCACTTTACAGCTTCTATACGCCCTACCATATCTGCCATTTTGAGGTACCCCTATCAGCAGCTCGGGCGGTTTTATTTAAGGATCCGGTAATGGCTCCGCTCGGTAGACCCAGGGTGGATGTGATTGCCTGTGCCAAAACGGATCTAAAGGCAGGTGAGACTCTCGACGGAATTGGCTACTACATGACCTATGGACAGTGTGAAAATGCTGAAGTTGTGCAGACACAGAATCTCTTACCGATGGGGCTAGCAGAAGGCTGTCGATTGAAGCGAGACCTCTCAAAGGATCAGGTGTTAACCTACGACGATGTTGAGTTGCCTGCAGATCGGATGTGCGATCGTCTTAGGTCAGAACAAAACGCCCATTTCTCGCTTGTGAAGTCCTAGAAATATAGATGAGCCACCCGAAATCTCTGTTGAAGGAACATGACAGCAGATCTATGGGGGATTCGATAAATAAACAAGAGATGAAAATCCTTCGTCAAAAGATTGAGGGGGGACGTTGAGATCGCAAACGCACTCGAGCGGCATCGAAAACTGGGCGAATTCATTGCGGTCTGGCGTGATGGTGAAGTTATAATTCTGCCGCCGAACCAAATTCCTGTAGCCGAAGATGAGCAGAACAAGACTTAATGATCGACCAAGGCAATGATTTCTTGCTGAATAAGTTGATCGAAATGCTCCGAGACCTGACAAGATAAGGCTTTGCCATTTACTAAAAGTCCCATTTCCATATTGAGCAACATAGCATAGCCCGTGAGATTAGCACTCGTGATAAAAAGACGTTGACGATCTGAGATCGCAACTTTCATATGCAAAGAGCCCTGCCGACCGGCTTTATCTTTAGGCCTTTTAGCTTTATCCCATTCGTAGACTTCCGCTCGCATAGCAACTTCTTGACCGAGCCCTGCTTTAACGCCAAAGGGTACGACGGTGTCGCCTGCAGTCGTTTCTGCAATAATCCGCACTTGAACGCCTCGATCTAAAGCAGCAATGAGGGCCTGGGTGAGTGTAGGAACCTTGTAAAGCGCAAAGCTTGCCAAAGTCAGCTCCTCTGAAGCGACGCGAATGAGCTGTAGCAAAACCTGCTCTGTGCGGCGGACGGGAATTCTTGAGACCTCTGGCCCTGTCCAAACAATTTCTATATTAAGCGCTTCTTCAGCGCGCTCAATACTGTAATGCGCAGAGCATAAAGCTGTCGCAAGAGATTCGCCTTGTAATACAGGATTGTCCTCAGACCAAACGGCTAATAAATCCGTGAAAGCTCGCCGCCAAACAGGCTTAGGGAGCTGCTGAAGCAAAGGCAGCCAAGCCGTTTTGCTATCAGTTGCCTGAGGAACGTCAGCAAGAAAATTAGCCACGGTTGAGAGCACCGACTGTGGTAACTGCTGAGCCACTCGATGAATGTGGGCGAGCAGCCGAGGGGAGAGGGGTCGCAAAGGACTACTCCGGCTGGAAAAAGGCAAAGTTTTCGGTGGTTTGATTCACCATTGTCACAAGCAGGGCTCGGTCAAGATACTTATTGCCGCGCTCACAGGAGGTTTCAGGGCTAAAGAGGCAGGCATGGCAAGCAGAGCCGTGGAGGGTGCCATCCTGCAGTGACTCGTGTTCGGCACACAGCGGATCGGAGGCGCACAGGCCAATTTGTTCGAGGGCTTGGTCGATGTGTCGTCCCAGCACGACGGGTTTCCCAAGTCCGACTAAGCCGCCCAGGGTGCCTTCGCTATCTGGAGAGGCCGTATAGATTAAGATGCCGGCCATTAAGACATCGTCTCCTCGACGGCTTGAGTAGATGCGCTCCCGTAGGCTGGCCGCTGCGTAGCCACACTCAATAGCCATTTGACGCATGAGCGCGTGAGCAAAGGAGTGAAGGAGCATATATCGCAGTTCTGGAAAATTTTCGGCTGGGTTATCAATATTGCGGGCGCAGCGCCATTGGGTGTGGGCCATGTGGCTTTGTTCTTCATAGGCTTCTAAGGCAGGATAGCGCTCTATCCAGTTTGCGATCGCATCTTCACGAAACTGAAGAAAAATACCTTCTCCGCGAATGTCGCTAGCCGGAACCCACTTGGGCAGCTCTCGGCTGAGCGGCGCTAAAGTAACATCATTAATATCGCCGATATCGCTGAGGTCTCCAGGAGATTCAATGCGTGTAAAACCGATCAGAGCGCGCACCTCGCGGAGCCGTTCAACGAGCACAGTTTTGGTGAAATAGGTGCCATAGCCAGTGGGTGGGCCTTCTGGCTTTAGACGAAAGTTGGCTGTGTTCAGGTCTGGATTGGCATTCGACAATACTTCCCATTCAGGTAACTTCAGGTTTCTGACGTCTTCTGATTGAGCAGGATTGGGAGACTGCTGTCTTTGGATTTCTTGCCAGAGGTCTATATCTGAATATTGAGAGAAGGCCTTGAGCTGGCCAATTCGCCGCAGCAGATCAACCTGGGAGGCATCAGATATCTCTTTGAGCGTGGCCCAGTGGGTTTCGACAAGCTGACCGAGGGAATTGCTGGTTCCGGGAATCGAAAGCACCGGGAGGGTGACTGGGAACCAGCTATTAGAAGCCCCCAGCAAAATGGATTTCATTTGCTCTGAGCAACCGTCGTCGTGGAAGTTGCGCAGGTGCGGATGACGGGCTCTGCATTGGGGCATATTTTGTTGACCAGTGTTACCAAAGGCTGCGGCCATTGAGCGGGATGCACCGCAGCGATCGCACTTGACAATCACATCAGCCGCCGAGCCTGAAATCCCTGCTTCTTCTAACCGTAGTCGTCCCGGGCACTCACCTTGACCCCGATGGATAAAGTATAGCCATGGGAAATCATCTAAATGACCTTGGCTACAGGCCACCAAGAATCTGGCGGGAATAACGGTGGGGGGATATTTGCCCGACTTCGTACAGTTACCGTGGATATAGCGAGTTTTGTCAGGGCGATAGAGGTCGTTTTTGAGGGTGAACATACTGCTGCTGAAGGGAGCCAGCAACCGACAAGCCTGACACACCCCCCAGCCAGGGAACGGCGAGACAGGAATACCCACTTTTGCAGCTTGACCCAGCGGACTGATCGCCCCCCTTGGATCGCTCAACGGCACAGGGGGCGGGATCAGCTTTTGCACCTGTGAGCCTAGCTTTTCGCACACGGCTGCAAGCAATCGCTCCTCAGCCAGCGGATCGGAGAGAGCCGTGTCCCACTCATTCAAGCCCATCACCATCACCGAGAGATTGGGCAGATCAACCACCGCGCCAATCCCAAAGGAAAACATAATTTGGCTGGGGCGAAGCTCTCCGACTTTGTATCGTTCAGTATTCATCGCTCAATATTTAAGGTGTTACGGGCATGGGCTGAGGGGGGCTGCTGGTATCGTCGTCAGGAACCTGTGGATTGAGAATGAGGCCAATGGCAGGTTCTACATTGCGCAAGGAATTAAGGCACGTAAACGGCTGCAATCCCTCACTGCCAGGTTGCTCCAGCAAGCCAAGGGTAACGTCATCTTTGGCTGTTTTATAGCCGAGTTCTTTGCCGCCCTCAGTATCTTGAGCTTGGGCGAGCCAGTAGTCTAGGCGATGGTCGAGTTCGCGCTGCACAAAATCTCGCACAGCAGGATCGCCGCTCACGTGCCAAGCCCTCTCTACAATTTGTTGAATGGCGGTTTGAATATAGGGATCATCTCGGCGGATGCGGCTAGCCCACTTATTGAGATTGTATTCTTCATTATTCAGCCGGACGAGAGACACAAGCAGCGCCGCTAAGCCGCGATCGGTTGCCCCCGGGGAGAAAGGCGTGAGAGAAAGACTTTCTACATGCTGATAGAACGTGGAATGATAGTGTTCAAATCGCTCATAGTGAGAAAGATCTCTGGGTCTAGCCCAGTTGAAGATAGTGACAACAAGACCGGGGTGCTGACGCCCAACTCGGGACGTAGATTGAATGTATTCGGCGGTGGTTTTGGGCTGACCAGTGACGGCCATGATGCCCAGCCTGCCCACGTCTACTCCGACTGAAATCATGTTAGTGGCGAGCAACACATCAAGAGGGGTGGGGCGATCTTTACTGCGCTTTCGCTCACCGACGAAAGGGGTTTCCATCCAGTCGAGCACCTTAGGAATATCCGTTGAAGATTTTCGGGAGGTGAGTTCTTCGACCATCAGCTGACGGCGGTTAGAGAGTCCACGCCGATCCATTTTGTTGAGGCGCTGCTGAATGTCATCGTCTATGAGTCGGCGGGTGCCGCCTAGTTCTCGCATGGAATTGAAGTAGCCCACCAGAGTCATCCACGGATCGGCCTTGTCACCGGCTCGCTCAAACATATCTTGGGAGGCGGCAAGTATCGCGGTATAGACGCGGATAGTGGCGGCTTTTAGGCGGCGTCCTGTGGCACAAATCCCTAAATACCTTCTGCCGGGGTAGTCTTCACCGGGGGAGCGCTGGCGAGAGAAAAAGTTGTCGCTAATGTCTAACCCCTGAGGTGGGAACACGTCTACTTTTCGCAAAAAGAGATCGTGCATCTGAGACTGTGCCTGCCGAATCGTTGCAGTGGAGGCAATTACCTTGGGCCGGACTGTTTTGCCGTCTATTTCCCAGGAAGCGAGCTGGTCGATGGCGGTTTCGTATAGGCCAACGAGGGTGCCCAAGGGGCCACTAATCAAGTGCAATTCATCTTGAATAATCAGATCGGGCGGGCGAAGATTGTTGATTGATTTAGTCATGGCTTTGGGCAAGCCATATTTAGCTGGATGGCTGTCGCTATCTTCAATTTCAGGAGAGCGATAACCGTGGCGATCGCAATACCCATTCACCCGTCCAAAGAGCATCTGCGTTTCACCTTTCCAGGGCATTTGAGCAAACTTATCAACGGTGGCAATCAGCAGGATCGGCAGCCGCCGGTAAATCTCTTCATCGACGACTACGACCGGCAGACCTTCTTCTTTAGCTTGCTTGCGGCTGAAGGGACAGTGCCCAAGGATATCGCCACAGTGAACGAGGGTGCGGGCTTTACCTTTTTTGAAGGAACTCACGCTGATGTGTCTGCCTTCATCAATCTCGGTTCCGCACCAGGGGCAGCTCGTGAGCTGATGGGGGGAGCCACCACTGGGTGGCAGGCTGCGAGCCTTGAGCGCTTCGACGTAAGCCTCGCTGTCTTGCGTTCGGTTTGGAGTAGTTTTCATCCCTACCCACAGGCCAATGCGAAAAGGCTCTTCACCCCAGGTTTCTACGTCTTCACGGCGGATCACCTCACAGGCACAGATGAGGACGGTGGCTCGCTGGAACTGCTGTAAGGTGAGCAGCCTGAGGGTGTAGCGCATGAGCACGGCAACTCCTGCGGCCCCTGAACGTCCGGCGATGGTGCCCTGAAGCCTGCGAAGACCAATAGTGTAGGCTGCAAGGCCAAGATAAGCTTCGGTTTTACCACCGCCTGTCGGGAACCAAAGCAGGTCTGACATAGCTTCAGTCGGATGGCAGCGATCGCGATGCGTCAGATCGGTGGTGCTCGGCAAGTTCAACAGAATAAAGGCGAGCTGAAAGGGGTACCACTTCGGCGAATCTATGGCATCTAGGTTGATCGCCTCCCCACGCCTTTTTTTGCTGGAATAAATAGAGCGCACTCGCTGCAGATACATGGCCCGGTTCATAAACAGAAAGGCGCGAGCGGCTTGGGGGTTAGTGCGTAGGGTTTCGATGCCTGCCCGGATACGAGCCAGGGCGCGATCGCACTTTTCCAGCGCCTCATGCGCACTGCTTTGATAGTCTTCTAATCCCTCATCAGGGTCCGTTAAGCGATCACGCTGCCCCTGTATCCATTGCTCATAGGCCATCGGCAAAGCCGCTAGCTGATCGGGCAAAGCGTCGGGCATTAGCCCCGCAAGCACTTTCATCTCTAGCACTAAGCCCTTTAAGGCAGGCTCTTCTGCGGCTGTGGGCGGCGTAGACTTTGGCACTTCAGAAACGGGAACCACCGTAGTTGCGAGCTGAGTTGCCCGAGTCGGATCGTTTGGTAAAACGCTTGCATGAACGCCGACACCGTGACCAACGGCAAACTCGACCTGCTGACGATAGAGCATATTCATCATTTGCTCTTCGCCATAGTAAACCGGATCTAGCTTGTGGTCAGCAGAGCGGCGATGGGGCTTTTTGAGAAAGATATCTGTTTGTTCTGTTGCCGATTTCACCGAAAGCTCAGGTTGAAAAAGCCAAGCACTATCGGCGTGCTTTTCGGGTTCAGTGCGATCATTGACCAAAAACAACGAGATCATCCAACAGCCTTGCTGGCGGCGAATTTTGCCTTTTACAAAGACGGCGAAGTCTTCATGAATACGCCAGTCCGTGAGAGTGCCTGCGCGCAGGGGAATGGATGGGGACTGTTTGCGAATGGGGTAGCGCTTCCAGATTAGTTTAGGGTTGCCTTTATCGGTTTCTTGATATTCGCCTTTAGTGCGCTCATATTGGCCCCATCCGGCGATAACGTAAATCGCTTCAGCTTCGTGACTCACGCAGAAGGTCATCCCCAAAGAAGAGGGAAAGATAGTCTTGGTGGCGGTGCGGGTCTGTTCGCTGCTGCCGTCTTCGATGGTTTCTATTCCGGCAACTTCTAGTGGATCCTGTAGTTCTAAAAGAGCGTCAATTGGAGCCTCACGGTCTCGCTTTTGAGGGGCCAATAGCCCGACTAAGTAGCGGTCGCTCACCCGATCGACATCAAGTTCTTCTTGAGGGCCTTGGGCTGGTCCCAAGAGATCTTTGACGACCCTAGCTTCAAGCTCCTGCCGAATCTGATAGGGCGTGAAAGCCTGCAAAATGCGATCGGGAACCGCTTCTGCAGGCTGTTCTTCGTAGAAATCTAGGTCAATTGTTTTGTCTGCTTGAGAGGCGGTTCTAATTGGGGGTAGCTGTAGCGGCTCTGCTTCGAATAGCTCCTGCTGCTGCCAGACTTCTGGCGTGAGCGCACTACCTGGCGCGGTAGCTTTCTTCTTAGGGGGTTCAGGAGGCGGATCGGCCTGGTCGAAATAGGCCATGATCGCATCGCCCAGCTCATCTGCCAGAACTGTATCTAAGCCCAAGCTTTCCGCATGGTCAGAGAGATCTAACCCCGCGAGCAACTGAGCCAACTGCGGCCCTTCAGGGTTAACAACGGCGCTCCAGTCTAGCTGAGCGGCGTGGGTTCTAAGCTGCTGATTAACGGCGCTGAGGTTGAGAACGCCAGGGAGCTGGGCCGGGAGCTGGATGATGTTCATGCGTCGGTCTTTCCCAAATTCCAAAAGTCAGAGTCAAAGGACTGTAGTAACGGACTGGGCTTGCGCTGAGGCCGAGCGGCGGGAACCACAACCAGTAACGCTCGCATGGCGCGGGTCATGGCCACAAAGAGGGTGCGGCGTTCGCGGGCCAAAATTTCTTGAATTTCGAGGTCTGAGGTGCCTTTGGGAATGTAGGGATAGACACCGTCAAAGAAGCCTGCGATCGCAACTATCGGAAACTCCAATCCTTTAGCCGCTTTGAGTGGCAACACCTTCACCCCTTTGCGGTTGAGATCAAGATCTTTGCTGGCCATAAAGTGGCTTTCTACACCGAGGTAGCAGAGCTGATCGGCGAGGGCCTTACCTGCTTTATCGCTGGGGGTGAGAATGGCACAAGCGCCCATGCCCAAGCGAAATTCGCGGGCGGCAGCGCGGCAAAACTGGGCCAGCAGGTAGCTTTCTTGTTCACGATCGCGCACTGCACGAATGGCGGGCGGTGGCCCGCTGTGAATGTACTGTGGCTCCAGAGTTTCATTATCTAAGCTGCCGTCGTACAGATAATTATGGGCGGCGGCATCAATTTCTTGGGTGGTGCGGTGGTTGACGCGCAGAATGCCGGTACGCCCCACAAACTTCAGTGATTCACTCACATCGGCCCAGCGGAATCCACTACCGTAAATGGACTGGTTGGCATCGGCGGTGATGAAGAGGCGATTGGGCTGGCGGCAGAGCTGGGCAAGCAGCCGCAGCGCATTCGGCTCTAAATCTTGAGCTTCGTCGATGATAACGGCGTCGTATACCAGCGGCGTATCGCTAGCCGCTAAGATTTTCAGCGCTCGGTTGCGCAACTGGGGCCAGGTTTCTATAGACTGTTCGCTGAGCTGCTGAGTAAAGTGCTGATGCAAATGCCAGACGGCTTGCCGCTGGGTTTTGTTGAGACGAACGCGACGTCCGCTGCGAGAGGTGGATTCATAATCGGCCAGGGATTGTAGGTTTCTGGCCGTGATGACGCTGTTGAGTTCTTCAAGCAGGTAGTCGGGATGGAGCCGCTGAAGAATGAGCCGCTGGGCCTGCTGCTGGAGGCGATTGCCAGGGAGAGATGAGATCGCATCTACCAGAGCTGACTTCAGCAGTCGTTTTTGCTGGGTACTGCTGGCGATCGCAGGCTTGCCGGTGGCCTTCACGACCAGGGCATAGGCGATTTTGTCGGCGGTTTTGACATCGACGAATTTAGCATCTGTACCAAGAAGCTGGGTCAGAAGCTGCTGCGAAAACTTCACCAAGGCATTGGTATAGGTGGTGAACAAGATTTTGGGCCGAGCAACGCCTTCGGCCTTAAGTCGATCGAGGACTTCGCGGGCGCGATAGAGGGCGACGGTGCTTTTGCCAGTGCCGGGGCCACCCTTCAGCAGAGTAGGGCCTTTGGACTTAATGGCCCAGGTCACATATTTTTCTTGTTCAGGATTGAGCTTCAGTAAAAAACCGAGCAGGTTACCTTCTTTGAACTTGAGCAGTTCATCAGCGCCTGCAATTAGGTCGGGCTGGCTGAGAACCTGGTCGAAGTTGGGCGTGGTGACGGCATCGAAAACGCGCTCACGCAAGGGTTCAGGAATGGCAGCGCTGGTGAGATGGTCGAGGGTTTTGCAGGCGGTGAGAGCGTCAAAAAACTGGGCGGGCACCAGCAGCCGCTTGAGAAAATCTGGCGTGAGCTGCACCGGGAGGTAGTTTTCAAGTTGCTCTACGGTGGGCTTTCTCTGAGCTGTAGGCGGAGCGGGCGTTGGCGTGAGCAAATCCTGCATGTCTGGCAGACTGCTGGTGTCTAGCTCGGTTTCACCCGCGACCAGCTTATCGCCTTTGTACACATCTTTGCGCGCATCTACCCCAAGGAGAGCAACCCAGCCGTTACCGTAGGTGTAAATGATGCGCTGATCGCCGGAGCGCAGGCGGTAAATGTTGCCTTTGTAGCCGTGGAGCTTTTTCTTAAGTTTGCCGTGGGGTTTGGGGTTTTCGCGCAGGAGTTCAATTTTTTCTAAAACCTGACGAAGACGATCTTGAGGAATAGTGAGGAGCTGGTTGGTGAAGGTGGGCTTGTAGAGCAGCTCAAAGGACATCTAAAGACTACATAGCTAAAGTCCTTGGCATTTTAGCGCTATTTCTCAGAAGGCAGCGTTGCTTACGGTCAGAATTAGCGGATTGTTGCGTGATTGTAACGAGACCTTAGGAACATCATTCAACACCTCTGTATGCGGATGTCTTTGGCAGGTAGAATGCCAAAGCAGTCAGGCCAGAATCACTGTAAAAGATAGATTCAATGATGGATAGTCAGTCAGTAGTCGCACTTCACCTGAACGATTTGTGTCAGACAAAACCAGAACGTCCTGGCTGGTCACTTACTTTCGGAGCATCCTGTGCTGAGGCGGCTGCTATTTGTTTAGATGAACAGGGGCATATAGAGCCGATTGTGCTGCAAGTTGAAGGTATTCAGCCTTGCGAGATTGAGCTGAAATGAGATGCGGTGGATGACATTATGCGGCGGTTCAATGCGGATCGAGAAGTGGCTACTGAGTATGGAGCTTACGGTATTGCAGCGTTGGTGATGCCTTACCTGACGAACCTCACTGTGATCGAGCGTTCGGTGAAGGGGAAGGGCTTTGGCTTTGACTTTTGGCTTGGGTCAATCGATAGTGCAGGGGGTGGATTTCAGAGGAAGGCTCGCTTAGAGGTTTCGGGCATTCGGAGAGGTGCTGAAGCTGTTATTCAATCTAGAGTTAATATAAAGCTAAGACAGATTAGCCCTTCGGATACGGCAGCACCGGGCTACGTTTCTGTGGTTGAGTTTAGTACGCCTAGGGTGCATGTTGTTGAAAAATGCAGGACGTAGAAACGCTTCATAAAGAATCGATGGAACTGGTTGATCTGGCGGTACTCGCCAGACGGCAGGGCGAGAAAAACCGCGTTGTTGAGCTGGCAAGAGCTGCTTTTGAGAAAGAGCGGGCGGCGGCTGATTTGGTGGCTGATCAGTTTGACCTTGAGCCGACTCGCGCGGTACTGCATCGTAGTGCGGCTGCACTTGCGATCGCATCTGGTGCATTTAGAGAGGCAGAGCGTTTGATTGGACGAGCGCTTGCCGGTAATCCACCGAATGATATTGCTGAAGAGCTTCGGGATTTGTTGGTAAAAGAAATCTATTCGCAGCGTCAGACCATCGAACTCTGACCTACCACTCCCTGCATTCGCCTCCCTGCCCCCCAATTTGATACCGCTAGCAAAATAAATTTTTGTTTATACAGAGAAGCCACTCGCGGTCCCCTTGTGTGTGAGTTGATTAGAGCAATCTCTACAAGAACAGCTTCATCTGATCGTCTGGCGGTGCTTCTTTGCGAGGTGCTGCCTTTTTCGCCTTCGCCCTCTTTCTTTTTTTCTTTTTCTTATCGTGCAGTCCCAGCTTTACTTCTTCTGCATAGCGCTCATGGTTCAGCGCCAGCAGGCGATCGAGGACTTCGCGGCGGGCGGCTTCGCTGATGGTAAATCGCAGCCCTTGTTTGGTTTCATGGAAGTCGTGATTTAGAGCGAAGTCTTGCCAGCCGTAGGCGGCAGCGACGGCGGAGTCCATTTCGGTGTGGAGGGTGCGGAGTTGGGTGATGTCGGGGGCGGTGTCTTCGGGGGTGTGGAAGCGGTTGTAGGTTTTGGTGAGGCCGAGGTTGGTTGTGCGCATGATGGATTGGCGGTGGGTGTAGTAGCGTTCGCCAATGTCTTCTAGGTTGCTGTATTGGGTGGGAAAGGGGAAGGTTTCAAAACAATCAGACGGCGTATATTGCATATCTTTTCTCAAGCTCGAGCTGTATCTTCTAGCCCATACCTCATGAATGCTGGATTGAAGAATGGCTAGAGAAGAATTGGGAAAGACAACAACTTTCTCGTTATAGACCCAGTTATCAGCCACCCATGTGACTGAATGGATATTGGAAATTCTCGCTCTTAACAAAACGCGATCGCAACCCTCAACCGCCCCATAAAGCCCTGCCGCTCTTTCTGCAAATTGCCACCATTTCTCGCGGCGAACTTTCCGCTTATTCTTATCCCGCTCAGGCTTCACCTTCTCCCGCACAATCGCCAAACAATCAGGATAGTCCACCGCATAGGGTGGCCCCTTCGGTTTTTCCAGATCATCATGCTCAGCATCCAAAGGCCAATCAAAGAAATTAATCACCCAACGACTCGGCGACTGATCCGGGTGTGAGTTCAAGTCTTGTCCATTCAAATAAGGAAACAACACATCCGCGTTGCGAGCATCTTTCTCCATCAACGCCTCAGCCTCTTCTGGCTCTAAAACAAAACCCATGCCTAAAACGATTGAACCCTGAAAAGACTTCTCCTGATTCGCCGCCAACCGCTCAGGATTGCCCACCGCCTGCCCCGGAACCGTCAAGAACGGCGTAATCCCCTCCACTAACTTCTCATTCAGCTCAAAGCCGCCTGCCCACTTTCCCTTTTTCACCCAAATATGAGCCACCTCCAAATTCGCGCTCCCCGGCCACTTCCGGCTCGGCACCGCCCGAGGTATCGCCCGCCCCTTTGCCGCAAGCTGATCTAGCCCCACCTCCCGCGTATCTCCCTGTGCAATTGTGTTTGTTGCAATCAACCCCATCCCGCCATCTACTCGCAGCTCTTCATCTGCCCGCAAGAAAAAGTACGCACACAAATCCGCACTTCCCCTCACCCCTGCCGCAATCTGTCTCACTAAAAAGTCTCTATAGACAGTTCCCAACGCACCCGTAATCTTCTGCCCACCCTGAAACGGTGGGTTCCCCACGATCGCATCAAACCCACCCCCCTCCGCAAACACCTCCGGAAACTCCAGCTCCCAATGAAAAGGCCGCACATTATGCTTCTCTAGCACCCCCCGCAGCGCCTCCGGCACATCCCCCTCACCCCGATACGTCCGCAGCATAATCTGCCGCACATCATCCTGACGACTCTTCTTACTCGAAACAAAATAGCTCGTCACAAGCTGATCCGCCCCCAACAGCAGCCCGTTCACCCGCGTTTGCGCCAGCCCCAGCCGCCGCTCCTTCTCAGCCTGATCCGCCGTCGTCTCCACCGAAATATTCTCTAGCTGCCGCCGCATCTGCGACACCTCCTCCACCTGCGCCCGAATACTGCTCGCCAACAGCTCCGGCATTGTCTCATAGGTATCCATATTCCAGTAGCAGAGCTGCTCTACACTCACCCCCACCAGCGAATCCCCACACCGAAGCGCATGGTCTAAAAACGTAAACGGCTTATTCTTTTGCAGCGTAATTAACCACAGCGACAGCTTCGCCATCTCCACCGCCAGCGGATTCTTATCCACCCCATAAATGCACCGATCCACCACCAGCCGCCGCGCCATAATCAGTCGTTCCTCTGGGTCAGCAGGCAACAATCGCTCTGCCGCATCTCCCACAGAAAGAGACCCATCCGGCAACACTCTAATTTCTTGCCCCTTTTCAGCAACCTCCAATCCCTCTTCCCCAACCCCCTCTTGTGAGATAGGCATCCTGCCTGTCCTTCTTACCTCTTGCGCCTCTGCGCTTTCCCAAGCCTCCACCAGCCGCGCTGATAGATACCGGCATACCTCTACCAAAAACGCCCCGCTCCCCATCGCCATATCGCACACCTTCAGGCTCAGCAGCGCCGACGCTTTCTGCAGCCTCCACCTCTCTTTCGGCTTCCCCTCCGCCACCCCCACATACACCAGCGGCTCCAGCGTATACTTCACAATCTCCTCCGTCAGACTACGCGGCGTATAGTGCGTCCCCGTATCGCGCCGGTCACTCCCCTGCGTCACATACACGCTCCCCCCCGCAATCACCACCGGGTAGCCAAACGTATCCAGCCGCAACAGCCCCGCAAACGGTAGCACCCGCGCATACAGCGCCTCATCATTTCCGCAAGCCACCCGCAGCCGACTCAACTCATACGCACTCCACTCCTGTGAGATAGCCGTCCCGCCTGCCGCTGCCCCCAACCCCTTCTGCAAAGCAGACTCGCTCCGCCCCGTCTCCTTTTTCAGCAACTTCAGCAGCTCACCCGAGGTCTGAGCGGCGTCGAAGGCCCCCAGCGCCACCTCCGGCTCCCTATTCTTCGTCCCCACCAATCCTAAAATCGGCTCTGTTGCCCGCACCGCCGTATGGTCTAGCAACCCCTCATACACGTGCCCAATCTGCTCAATATCCAATGCCCGGAAAGAGATTTTACGAGACACCTTGCCCCCGCCCCCCGGCATCTGCACCTCTAGCAACTGCAGCGCCTCTAGCAAGTGCAGCACCGTTCTATTGTTGATCTCAATCGGCCTCGCCTCGACCCGCTGCCAGCGGCTGCCCGCCGCCCGCCCCTCTAAAAACGCAAACCGGTCCGGGTCAAACAGCGTCCCACCATAGGCAGGCAGCCGCAGCGCCTCATGCCCAATGCCGCCATACACCGCTCTAAAAATCGCCAGCAGCCGACACCATGCATCATACCTACGCTCTAAAATCTCCTCCCCGCTCTGATCTGCCTGCTCCCGCAGCATCTCTCGCAGCGTACTCACCGCATAAAACTGGTCATACACCGGATCGCCCAAGAGCAGCAGCCCCCGCTCCTCCGCCGAAAACAAAAACACCAGCCGCATCATCACCGTTAGCGCCGCCTCATAGAGCGTCGTCTCCGGCAACCCAGCCAGCAGCGCCCGATTCCGATCTTGATCGGCCCGGTCAATCGACTGCACCAGCACTTCCACCGCAGAGCGCACCTGAAAGCCGAGCTGGTCGGTCACCTCCTGCTGAGAGTTGATGCTCTCAGCTAACAGCGCCTCAATCGTCTCCGATTCGTCAACCCCAAAAAATCGCTCCACCCCCAGCAAAGACCGAAACGCCCGCAGCGTCAGCTTCTCCTCCTGCCACAGCGTCGCGTACCAAGAGATATAGCCCGTCGCTTCTCCCTTCGGTGCATTCACCAGCAGCCAGTGCTCCCCATTGGTCACCAGACCCAGCCGCACATCCGTACCGTGCAGCAGCTCCATCATCCGCGTCGCCGCACTCGCTGCCCACCGCGATCCTTTGACGGCCTTATTCAAATCCTGCCCCGGCGGATATACCTGCACCAGCAGCCGCGTATTATTTTCCTGCACCACCCCCCAATCAGGCCGCAGCGTCTCCCCCTGCTCCGCCACCGTCACCGCCAGGGCCGACGGCACCGCCTGCCCATTCAGCAGCACACTCTCCGGAAAGCCCAACACCTCCTGCAGCACAAACGCCACCCACGCCCCATGAATGCCCCGATCCGGCGCAGTCCCCTGCTGACTGGCTTGCCATTCGCTGTGGGCTAACCGCACCTGCCGCATCACCTCTGGGTCGTGGGCATCCAGCCCCTGCGGAAACGCCTTCAGCAGCACCGGCATACTCACAAACGGCCCCGAAGCCTCAACCAGCGATAACCATTCAGCGTGATGACGAGCAGTAGACATAGGTAAGTCTTGAAAACAGCTAAACAACCCACAGGATAGGCGAATTTTCCACCTTTGGCAGTGATTCAATCATTCCAGTTTCTGCGTCGCAAAACTGGAAACTTTTAGGGTGTTTGATGTTGGCGATGATTAGAACATAACGGACTAGCGACACTGTAGGCGGTGCTATATTATCGATGCTTGGAATGCTGGCTTCTTACCGGTGCATATTTCTACAGCCCTAGTGTATGAGTACGAAGATGTGCTGTCGCGAAAGCTCTTAGCGGTTCGATGGCGGCGGCTAAAACCCTTGCTAGCAACACTCGTTGCGAAAGCTCAGTTCACTACCCTTTACTTTTCATGGCGACCCAGTTCACCGGATGCTGGCGACGACCTGGTAATTGACTGTGCGATGAATGCCGGGGCCACTCTGATTACCTCCAATATCCGAGATTTTAGAAACGCGCAGAAGTCGTTAGGACTCAAGGCAATCACACCAGAGCAGCTAATTATCGTATTACTTTCGCAAGGAGACCCGTCATGAGTCGATTGACCCTACGATTACCAGAAACCCTTCATGAACAACTGTCACGGTTAGCCGAAAGTGAGGGCATTTCTCTCAATCAGTACATTGTCTATTCACTGACTCGGCAGGTTGGCTCATCCTATACAGTACAGGTTCTTTCCAAGTCAGCCATCGACCAGCAAGAAGCGAACCTAAAGCAGTGGATCCAGTCGTCAGAGCCATACTCTGAAGCAGAAGCCACCAAAATCTTATCGGAGCGTGAAGCTGTCCCGTTACAGGCACAGCTCAGCGCAGACACTATTGCTCGCTTTCAATCAATGCTTCAGCAAAATCAGTAAGTAGACAGGTGTAATCAAAGTAGAGAGCAGGTATTAAAAAATGCTCTATATAGCCCTCATTGAGACTCACTTAATTAACTTCTGAGGCACCAAATAGGCTACCGCCAGCGGAAACAGCCTTGGCGTGGG
Organism: Acaryochloris thomasi RCC1774; assembly: GCF_003231495.1. Taxonomy (NCBI): domain Bacteria; kingdom Bacillati; phylum Cyanobacteriota; class Cyanophyceae; order Acaryochloridales; family Acaryochloridaceae; genus Acaryochloris; species Acaryochloris thomasi. Next base: position 64,689 of record NZ_PQWO01000007.1, on the reverse strand, counting down.
CTGGGCAAATCGCGCTTTAATAATGTCTGCTTCTTGCTCTATCTCCTGCGGAATCTGTTCTATTCGCAGCCGCAAACTGCTCAAGTTTCGCTCAAGCTGGTCCTTTTCTACACTGCTAAACAGCTCCATTTGCTCGACTTCGGGTTCATCTAGCTCACGGATAATCTGCTGGCGCAGTTCAGTCAGCACTGCCGTCATATCCGCCACTTCCTTTGCGCAGCGTTCGGCTAGCTTTTTCTGCAAACCTTGGGTGCGATCGTCCATCCGCACCTGAAGCGATCTCAACAAAGCCTCCTGATGTCCCGGCCAAGCCTCCTGTAGCGTTGTTTCAATGCGCTCCGGCACCGCCTCACGGCCTCTTATTTGCTGAGCCGCGTCCAGCGCCGCCTTGATCTGCCCCACATTCAACCGACTAAATCGTCCTTCCTTTAGCTCACCGCCCGCCGTGATAATCTCCTCATGCAACCGCTGCTGATCGCCACCGAGCACCACCAGCCGACCGTAGGCAATCACCACCGGATGGTCAAGCGTTGCAGTGGGTACCGGCCGCACCGTCACCCGGTACAGCTTGCTGCTGTCTTGGCGCGACCACACCTCTGCCCGCAGCAGTCGTAAACACATCTGCACCAACCGATGATTCAGGTGCACCAGCACCACCCCATCGCGCCCCCGCGCCAAATCTGGGTCAAACACAATGGGACGAATCTCTTCGGTGTGGGGATGCGCTAACCCCTCCGAGCAATTCGCCCAGCTTCCCTGCAGAGCAGGCAATTGATAAGCCTCACCGCCCAAGCCCGGAACCTCTGTCGGCAACAGCTCCGGCTGCCCTGCCAGCTCTAGCCCAATTTTCACCACGGCTGTGATATTTTCTGGCGTTAGCCGTAGGTCTCGACGCGTTTCACCTAGCTGTTCTTTGAGCTGTTCAATACGATCGCGTACCGACCGTTCAAACTTCATCAGTCGTCTGAGCGGCTGCGCCTCCTGCTCCGCTATCGCCGTGTCCAAAGCACCCCGCCGCCCCAGCATCGCCTCTTCTACCTGACTTGCAATTACCGGCCCCACCTTGCCCAAATCCTCACGGATGGTATCCACCTTGAGCGCGGCCCGCATCAAAAACTCCAGATCGCCCTCTAGTTCTCCCGGCTTGCTGCCCGGAGTCGCCTGTAGGGCCACCTGCTCAAACCCCCTCCCTACAAAGTGATAAATCTGCACCGCCGAGGCTCGCTGCCCGTGCCGGTCGATCCGACCATTACGCTGCTCCATCCGATTCGGATTCCACGGAATTTCATAATGAATCAGTCGCGAACAGTGATTCTGCAAATCAAGCCCTTCACTGGCCGCGTCCGTCGCCAGCAAAATCCGCACCGGTGAAATCGCCGGGTTTGCCTGAAATGCCGCCTTCACTTTTTCTCGATCTTTGGAGTCCATGCCGCCATACAGGGTCATCAGTTTCTCCTCGCTGGCTAAGCCCTCGCTCGCCAACAGATCAAAAAGCCATTTCTGGGTTGCCCGATATTCTGTAAAGATAATCACCCGCTCTGTGCCCCACTTCCCTTCGGGGCGTAAAACGGTCGCAATCCAGTCCAGCAGCTCTTGAGCCTTTGCATCAGGCAGCCGTGATGCCTGATCTGCCCAATCTTGCATTTGATTCAGCAGTTGTTGTTCAGCAACGGTAACTGCATGAAATAAGCGGGTGGAAGTTGCGATCGCATCATCCGTCGCCTCTTCATACACAGCATCATCCGCAAACGCCTCGTCCACCTGTTCGAGCTGACGGCGAAGAATCTCAGCGGAGGGCTTAGCCACGCGTTTTTTCTCAGAGTTCTCTCCTCGCAAAGATTTCTGATGCTGCAACAGCGTCGTCCGAAACGCCTCCGGTGACGAAAACAACCGCTTCTTCAACAGCTTTAGCACAAACTCAGTTGCATACAGCTCCGTCAGATTATCCTTTGCGCCCTGCCGCCGTAATTCCGTATAAACCTTTAGCCACTGGTGGGCTTGGCGTTCTTCTGTCGTGTAGTTGACTGCGATCGCCTCCAGCGTCCGTTCAGGAAAACGGGGTTTACCAAAATCATCCGGCGGCAGTTCCTGCTTCAGCCGTCTGATCATCACGGTTTGTAGCTGCTTGGGATCCGGTGAGACACCTCTGGCAAACCGCTGTGCATCCAACAGCTCTAGCAGCGCCGTAAAGCTCTCGGGATAACCATTATGTGGCGTCGCCGTCAAAAATAGCTTGTGTTCAAAATGCGGCTCTAGCAGTCGAATTGCCGCCGTCCGCTGCGAATCAATAGCGTACTTACCGCTGCCCGAAGGGGCAACGTTATGAGCCTCATCCACAATCATCAAATCAAACCGTCGGGGATACAGCGATTCGCCCTCAGCCGGGAGAATTTCGCGAAACAGACGTAGAGGGCGATCTCGCTTTATAAAATCAACCGACGTAATCAGCCTCGGGAAATGCCCCCAAGGATTCACGTGAATTCCCCTGCGCCGACGCAATCCCTTCATCAGCTCACTATTTACGATGCGAAAATCGAGCCCAAACTTACTTTGCATCTGCTCTTGCCACTGCACCTGCAAAGACGACGGACAAACAATCAAAATCCGCCTGGCCCGCTGCCGAAGCATCAGCTCTTGGGCCACTAACCCCGCTTCAATTGTCTTGCCTAAGCCCACATCATCCGCAATGAGTAAATTCACCCGAGGCATCTGCACCGCCCGCACCACAGGATCAAGCTGATAATCCTCAATATCTATTCCACTGCGAAACGGTGACTGCACATTTCGTACATCCGCCACCGAAGCCGCTCCCCACCTCACCGCATCCAAAAATGCGTCCAACCACTCAGGCCGATCAAACCCCGTCGGCTCTGGTAGCTCAGCTTTCTCATACACACGAGCCCCAGGCTCCAGCTCCCAAATCACCTGAAGCTCTTGACCCAGCGCATCATCCTCAACCGAAGACAGTGTAATTAAATGTTGAGATGCCTGTGGGCCAGACGTCGCAAGAAGTGCAGGCAGTTGCATCTTCTTTATATCTGTAACAACAAAGCGACTCTGACGAACATCGACTAGCTGACCCTGCTCAGGGATAGAAATGGTGCGCACAAAAATAAGAGCCTGAAATATCTACCCTGCCCAGGATATACCAATATTAAATTGCAGTTATCGCCGTCGCCAGATGAACTAAGACAGCACTGCTTCAGCAGACATAGTTTTCAAGCGAGGACTCAGGAATCTCAAGCAGTTATATTCGCCGACACACGATAGTTGGATTATCTACAATAACTCTGAGACAACTCTTAAGCTCATAGCTGAGCGTGGGATCAAGCTAACACCTACCATTTATGACTCAGAAACTTGTCATCAAATCATAAGCCCTCAGACTCATGAGTGATTATCAACTTTTGTCCAGCAAAATTAATGAAGGTGTAAAGGCTGCGATCGCACAGGCTCTTGATCGACACCGAAGACTAGGCGAATCTATTGCTGTCTGGCGTGACGGCGAAGTAGTGATTCTTCCACCAGACCAAATTCCTGTAATGGATGATCAGTTGAGAGCAGAATGAGACCTAGCAACTTAGTCATTGTGTTCAGGGGCTAGCTGGAGACCAAGCGCTGTGAGTACCCCTGTTGCTGGTTGGCCTTCCCCTTGGTCAGATTCCTCTAGCTCTGTATCCCTTGGATAGACTCTAGATGCTCTAGACGGTTTAGGAGCTTTTAATACGACTCAACACTCTGAATGACCAGCTCTGAGACATCATTCACCGTCAGAATAAAAGGAGCGGGGGCGATCGCCCTTACGCTCAATCGGGATGAGAGGATTTGAACCTCCGGCCCCTTCGTCCCGAACGAAGTGCGCTACCAAACTGCGCTACATCCCGTTGATGCCTATTCTCTTATTCAGATTATCATGGACCTCCAGTCCGCTGAGAGTCACACCAGACAAACCCCAGTGCCCCGTCGTCACTCGCCCCTAATAGCCCCTAGAGTTTCGTTTTCTCCAGCACCTGAATCGGCGAAATATCGCTGATGTTGCCGGTATTAGATTTTAGACCTACAGCTAAATCACTGTCAGGGAGCTGCTGCCCAGGGTTACGAGACCCAAATAGAGCCACAACCTGCGTATGAAGGGACACAGCCAAATGCATCGGAGCACTCTCAGGGCAAATGAGCATCTGGGCACCATCAATCAGCGCGGCCAGCTTGCCAATGCCTGTCGGTGAACTGAGCTTGAGAGCAGTGCTTTTATTCATCAACGTCCTTGACCAGTCGGGAACCTTCGGATCATCAATCAAGACAATCGGCAGGTCAGGCTGGCGCTCCTGCAACCCCAGAACAATCGACTGCCACCCGTCAATAGGGTAGCGATCGAGCGGGTTTAAGCGGGGGTAAATATCGCCATGAACGATGACATATCCCTGCTCAGGCGAAAGGCCCAAGCGCTGCTGTTCAGATTCTGCCCATTGGCGATCAGAGCTTGGAATACTAATGGCGATTTCGGGACAGGCGCTCGTGATTCCCATGCCGTGCAGCAGATCATGATATTGATAAGCCATATACTGCTTAGTCTTCAGGGGCACAGTATCGGTATAGAAGAAACCTCCAGAACCATCGTAGGCAATGCGCTTGGGAATCCCCATCAACCAGAGCAGAATGCCCATTTGCCAGCCCTGCCCCATGTAGATCGCAGCATCATATTCGCGATCGCGTCCTAAACCAATGAGATTGCCCCAATCCGCTGGACCTGTGCGACCAATAAAATCAAAGGTCATTACTTTATTGACCACTGGACAGACCCGGTAAGAAGCCTTGGCGCGCGGCTCTACCATCACATCAATCTGAGCGCTAGGATACTCCTCTTGCAGATGTTCTAACGTGGGGAAAAAGAGAAGCTGATCGCCAAGTCCGCCGGGAATGAGAGCTAATACACGAGTCATGGATTTTTGAAATGCTTCTGAGTGGGGTGGCCCGAAGGCTTGACGACTTTATTGTAATGGAACATCGACCTTGACACCCTTAATTGAGAGGGGCAGTCTGCCAGTAGGATTGGAAGAGGCAAGGAAAAGGACAGGTATGCACTTACTAATACCGGCAGCAGGGGTAGGCCGACGGATGGGTAGCGATCGCAACAAGCTGCGGCTGATGCTGCTTGATAAACCGCTCCTAGCCTGGACGCTCTTAGCGGCCCATGCTTCTGAGCGCATTCAGTGGATTGGCCTCATCGGGCAGCCCGACGACTGGCCCACCTGGAAAGAGATGCTCCAAAATCTGCAGATTACCAAGCCAGTGGAGCTAGTCCAGGGCGGCACAACTCGACAGGAATCTGTTTACAACGGTCTTCAGGCTCTCCCTTTAAATGCAAAGCAGGTTCTGATTCATGATGGTGCTAGATGCCTAGCGACGCCAGAGCTGTTGGATCGCTGTGCGGATGCTTTAAACCATCACCAGGGACTGATTGCGGCTGTTCCAGTCAAGGATACGATCAAGGTTGTCGATCAGGAGGGCAGAATTCAGAGTACACCCGACCGCTCAAATTTATGGGCCGCACAGACGCCTCAAGGGTTTGGGGTGCCTTTACTCAAGCAGTGTCACGAGCAGGGCAAGCAGCAGGGTTGGGAGGTGACCGATGATGCAGCCTTGTTTGAAAAGTGTGATTTGCCGGTCCACATTGTGCCAGGGGAAGAGACAAATCTAAAGGTGACGACACCGGAAGATCTTGCGATCGCAACTCAAATTCTCCACCAACGCCAAACATCGCCATAGCGTCTCAACACTTAAAAAATCCCTCTCAAGCTGACGGGCCTGAGAGGGACAAAAAGAATGAAATCAGAACCAATGCCGCGGTTCATAAAATTCGAATAAGCCTAACCCTTACGGGAGTAGTATTCCACCACCAGTAGCTCATTGATTTCAAGAGCGATCCATTCACGCTCAATGACGCCAGTGACCTTGGCCGTCATATTGTTCTTGTCGAAGTCTAGGTGAGTGGGGACATTCGCCAAACCCGGATACTTCAGGTTCTCTTCCACCATCGCCTTCGAATTATCTTTGTTCCGCACCCCAATTACATCGCCAGGGCGGCACTGATAGCTAGCGATAGAAACCACTCGACCATTAACCGTAACGTGGCCGTGGTTCACCAACTGACGCGCTGACGGAATGGTAGGTGCCATACCGAGTCGAAAGATTGTATTGTCTAACCGCATTTCTAGAATTTGCAGCAGCACCTGACCGGTGGAGCCGCCCGACCGCTTAGCCTTACGCACACAGCGAAGCAGTTGCTTTTCAGACAGACCATAGTTGAAACGCAGTTTTTGCTTCTCTTCGAGCTGCGTTCCATATTCTGAGCGTTTTTTGCGCCCTTGACCATGCTGTCCAGGTGGGTAAGCTCGTCGGGCTGTCTTGCGCGTTAAACCTGGCAAATCCCCCAGACGACGAACCACTCTGAGGCGCGGGCCTCGATATCGCGACATATGAATTCCTTTTACTTAGATTGTCTCAGTCAGAATTTCTAGTATACGCCTTGCGTCGAATTTGGTTCAAGCGTTTTCTTGCCGAGTTCATTAGAGGGGCATTATGGTGAAGGGAATAAGGTCCCAAGACACGGGGAATAGGTAACGAATGACTAAGAGCGCAGCAATACCGCCCTTACTGGGAGCATCAAAATCAGAGCTAACAGACTGGGTGCAGTCACAAGAGCAACCGGCCTATCGGGGTGGGCAGCTCCATCAGTGGATTTATCAGAAGGGCGCACGATCGCTAACGGAGATCACGGTATTCCCGAAGGTGTGGCGATCGCAACTCTCAGACACCGCCATCGGACGTTCAGAAATCCATTTGCGGTCTGAAGCCAGAGACGGCACCGTCAAATACCTGCTGCGAATGACGGATGGTCAGATTATTGAAGCCGTAGGCATCCCCACCCAGAAGCGGCTAACGGTGTGCGTCTCTTCTCAAGTGGGCTGTGCGATGGCCTGTAATTTTTGTGCCACGGGCAAAGGCGGCTTTACGCGCAATCTTGCTAGCCACGAAATTATTGATCAAGTACTGACGGTTCAAGAAGATTTCGGACAGCGGGTCAGCAACGTCGTGTTTATGGGCATGGGGGAACCGCTCTCGAACCTAGAGAACGTCTTGGCAGCAGTGCGATCCATCAACACAGATATCGGCATTGGTCAGCGGTCGATTACCGTCTCAACGGTGGGCATCCCCGGCCAGATTCGGAAGCTGGCTAGAGAGAAACTACAAATTACGCTGGCGGTGAGCCTACATGCCTCGAGCCAAAAGCTGCGTAGTCAGTTAGTCCCCACGGCCAAGGGATATCAGCTAGAGGCACTGCTAAAAGACTGCCGCATCTACGTAGAGATCACAGGGCGGCGAGTCACCTTTGAATACATTTTGCTCTCCGGCATCAACGATCAGCCTGAACATGCTCAAGAACTTGTTCAGCATCTGCGCGGGTTCCAGAGTCACGTTAATCTGATCCCCTATAATCCCATCTCTGAGGTAGACTACCAGCGGCCCACAGGCGAAGATATGCAAACGTTCCTGCAGATTTTAGAGGAGAACCACATTACGGCTAGCGTACGTCGTTCTCGTGGACTGGACCAAGATGCGGCCTGTGGTCAACTCCGAGCCTCTCAGATTCAGCAACAGGCGGTGGGCTAGGCCAGCTCAAATTCCTTGAGAGCAGGCACAAAGTTGAGGCTTTCATGACTAGGGCGACTGAGCTTAATTAGAGCAAAGCGCTGTAGTGGCGTCAGTGCCTGCCACTGTTCCAGAGTGAGAGTAATGTTGTGGGCCTGGGCTTTTTCCTGCAGCCCTTCAGGGATAGCAGCAACGTTGAGCCAGCTCGGATGCTCGTCAATGGCAAGCTCCGACGCTTGGGCTTGAGTCCGCTGCCAGATTAAATCCTTGAGCTGCTGCCGATAGACTTGAATCTCGTCAGGGGTTGAACAGGGCAAATCTACAAGCTGCTGTCGTTCCTCAGCCGTAAATTCGTTCCACTGCGCCAGCTTCAGCTTGATCCCACAGGTATCTAGGTTCAGACGCACCGCCATTGGGATACAGCGCAGCGAATCCGTGAAGTCGGCTTCAAACTCAAAAAATTGCGGCTTGTTCATACACCCAGAGAAAGAGGAACGCGATATTAGTATTCTGTCAGCTTGATGCCAAATCTTCAGGAGTATTGCAGTTGCGAAGCATCGCGGCTGTGGCTCCATTCACCGCTAGCTTTTGCACGGGCATTTGCTCCAGCCAGCCTTGAAATGAACGCCCGCCTTGGGCAATGAAGGACTGAAGCTGAGGCAAGCAACGTCGATGATAAAAGCCACACAGCGGTTCCCAGCGTTCTTGGTGATACGGCACTTGAGCCAACAATGGATCAGGTAAACCCCGAAGCTTACGGCTCCAGCCTCGGAGGAGTTGAGACTCAAGACAAGGTAAATCGCAAGCCAGCAACAGGATCCAAGGAGATGAAATTTCTTCTAGTCCCTGTCCTAAAGCGATCAGTGGTCCTTGCTGAGGCGTGGCTTCTTCGATGAACTGAACGGGAACAGAAATGATCGGTTGATATCGTTGGGGCCAAGGGGTCAAGACAGAGACAGATGAGCAACACTGATCAGCCACTCGGCAAACTCGTTCCAGTAGAGGAATGCCTTTCCAAAGCAGCAGGGCTTTATCCGTGCCCATGCGAGAGCTGCGCCCCCCTGCCAGAATGAGTGCAGAGACCTGATCAGGCTCGGCAAGCATCATGAACAGGCCGAGATCTTTTGACAAAGATGCTGGAGGGTTGAAGCTACTTTTCCTTCCTGTAGGAGCGATCTCACCTTTTCAATTCCTGACCGTAAATCGGGGCAAAGTTTCAGATGCCAAAGATAGAAGCCACCACTCCAGAGGACGGCTGGCAGAAGGGGAGACTTTTGACCTGCGATGACCTGATGCATTTGGGCAAGGAGGGTTTCTGTGGATTCCAAAGGCACCTCTGCTCCCCCTAAATCATGGTCGCGGGCCGATAAGAATAGCCGCTCGAAGGGGGGATCGTTGTCGGGATTATATACACCGATGATATTGGTGCGATCGCAAGGCAAATCACAGCTCCCCTCTAGCCCCTTGATCGTTGTATAGGGATAAACATTACCGCGCAGCGCAAACACATCCTGCAACAGCCTTTCAGTCGGCGGATGCACAAAACCCGAAAACTGATGGCGATTGCCCGCATAGGGACACCACAGTAGCTCCGCCGTTGCCAAAGTAGGCCGTTTCCCAATTTGGTCTCGATAGTCCACGAGCTGATGGGCCAACGAAAAATGTTGAGGCAGATAGACCATACTCAGCCCCGTTTCTGACAATACCTGATGTGCCTGCTCAAGCGTTAAAGCTGTCCAATCAATCCCCAATCCTTTCCATAAATCCACCAGCGGCACCCCATACTTCGTCGGCATACAGGTACCCCCATGCATCAGTACCGGGTTACCCTCCGTTGCCAGCAGTAGGGCAATCAGCGGCAGTAGAGGCGCCGTGCGCGACCGTCCATCATAGGGCACACTGAACACCGCAACCGGCTGAGGGTTGTCAATTTCAGGCACCTGTGGCCCCAGCAGCTCAAAAGCATCCAAGATTCCAGCCATCTCATCCACCGTGGCTCGCTTGATGCGATGGGCAATCAAATAGGCTCCAATCTGGGCCGGGGTTGCCTGCTGCTGCAGCATCAGTCGGGTCGCTGCAGCCGATTCCTGCCGAGATAAATTTTTGGAAGTGTGGACCCCACTGCCAATCTTCTTTAAATATCCTCGAAATTCTTGGCTCATAGCCTCAGTCATAGGGGTACGTAAACCTTAAGGCTAAGACAATGGAAGTACAGAATTTATTTGCTTGGCCTTCTGAGACTGAAACGAGTCGCAGACCAGCCTCCGAAAATTGGCAATGGGCGGAATCAGAAGTCGATCCTGGGTGGTCACCATTACCACCTGACGCATGAGTGCATCTTGGTCTGTCATTTGGGACTCCGGCTGCGCGAATTGCCGAATGGCCAAAGTTGAATCAGTCTGCGCCTCCACCAGTGCCCCATGAGGCAGCAGAGAAATCATCTCACCTTGACGAATCACGCCCCGAAACGCATCCAGCGTATTGAGTTCTAAAACAGCCTTCAGCTCTAAGCCCTGCCGCTGAAATTGAGACTGGACCAATCGCTGCATCCCGTAGCCATCTTTAAACACCACCTGCGGGAATCGCGTCAGCTCAGCCCAAGGAACAATTTCATACTGAGCTAGGGGATGATTCGCCGCCATCAAGACTAAAATCGCCTCATCATACAGTTGATCCACCACTAGCTCCGAGCTTTTAGTGAGATAGGCATTATCCATCACAATGGCCAAATCCACGAGACCATCCCTCAAGACTTTTAGAGAGCGATCGCTCCCCAGAGATGTCACCCGCAGCTGCACCTCAGGATATTGATGGCAGAACTGCTGCAGAACAGGTGGAAGATAGTGAGCACAGACCGAATGAATCGCGGCCACGCAAAGTTCGGGCTGCTTCCCTAAGCGCAAATCCACTAGCTCTTGCGTTGCTTCTTGCCATTCAAATAAAATTTTCTTTACCCTTGGCAAGAGTTGTTCTCCGGCAACCGTGAGCTTATTCTTGGGCCCGCGATGCAAGAGAGGGAGGCCCAGTTCTGTCTCTAAACCCTGAACCTGTCGGCTCACAGTAGACTGAGTCACCTGAAGCTTCTGCGCGGCACCTTGAAAGCTGCCGGTATCGTAAACCGCTAGAAAAGCTTGCAGTTGTTCAATTCGCATTAAAATGTGGCCCAGGCTACAGTCTCTAAACACAGTAGCGAATCTAAGCCTAGAGTTTGGTACACCTTGATACATCCTTGATATATAGCGGTATACGTATTGATTAGGACATAAAAGTAGATTAAATCCATCTTTACTAAGGAAAGAAAGGCTGTCCTAATTCAACCGAGTACTGCAGTATCTGGACTGTCGATTTTGCAGACTATTAATTGGGGTTGTACAAGGAGTCAAGAAAATCACGCGACGCCGCTTTCATGCTCTGATTCAGCCCAGCTAAAAATTAATTCTCCCAGTACTACAACAGAACTGGGAGAAGACTGAGACAAGTGACATCGTACAGCCCGCCAAATGCATGCACAATCAAGCAATTGGCAAGGCTGCCTATCTCAACTAGCCATAGCACGACAGTAGAGGCTAGAACCGAAAGGTTGTTCGAATCACGCCTACAAAAATATCGCTATTGTTGGAGTCGCTACCCGGATTGATGAGATAGATAAGACCGGGCGTAATCGTAATGTTGTCACTCACAGGAAACTGATAGTTGGCTTCAAGGTGGTAGGTGGTTCCAGATTCACCGGTTTCAATCGGAGAGTCAGAGCTAACAACCTGAGGAGGCAAACCAAAAATCAAGCCTCCGATGGCACCCTCTTTCCCTAAATCAGGAAGTGCAACGTTGAGAGCGGCATTCCCAATTTCTACCTCATTACCGACGCCAGACTGATTGGCAAACGTATAGCCTGCCCAGCCGCCAACCGCCAACCAATCCGTGATTCCGAAGGTCGCCTCAATACCCACTGAGTCACTACTGAACGCAAAACCCGTTGTCGATCCGTCAGCGATTGGGAATGGAACATTCGCTAACCTTGTCCCTGCCCCCATGTTCAAGTTTCCGCCTGGTGAGTTGTTGCGGACATAGGTTAGGCCGACTTGCGATGTGTCAGAGAGCTTGTATGTCGCCTGAGCTAAGAGGCTAAAGCTGCCCCCAAAAAGACCGCCATCATCTGCACCATCAACAGTGCTGATCGTTGCGGTCGCATCATTCGCGTTACCCGCGAGATATCCCACATCGAACCGGAGCTTATCAGTGGGCTTAAAGGATGTTCCAACCCCAGCAACACCAGGGATAGCAACGGTTCCAATTCGATAGATTGGGTTGCGTTCACCGAAGAAGGAGATAGATCCACTCCCCCCCCCGAAGCCTTCGAAGTAAGGGTTAACAGTTTCAGCATAATAGTGGTGAAAAGCAGCATTGGCAAAAACGGTGACGTCAACCTTATCGCCAATGGGAAACTTGTAGTCTAAGCGGTCGAGAATAACGCCATTTCCAGTGTTACCGGTATCAAAGGAAATTCGGGTATCAAAGGTGCCTGCCCCTTCGGGGCCTAGAGGAGGAGACGCAAAGTTGACATCCCGATTCGAAGATTGTAAACGGGTGTAGAGGCGATCTTTGCCGGTGAAGCTGGTGAGGAGGTTGAGGCGCGTCCGCTGATTAAAGGCAAGGCGACCGTCGATGTCATCGCCAGTCTCCACATTTTCACCAATCAGCCCCCCTGCAGCAAAGATGACTTCACCATTGAGTTTGGTTGTTGTCGAAAATTGCTGGGCTTCAACAGTGTCAACGCGCGCTTCTAATCCATCGACTCGACCTCTCAAAGTTGCCAGTTCGGCAGCAAATTCGTCCTGCAGCGCTTTGACAGCATCGAGATCAGCCTTGGAAGCGAAGCGATCGCTAATCTGGTCTAAGCAAGCATTGAGAGCTGCCGCCATTTCATAGCGAGTGGCGGAGCGATTCCCTCGAAAGGTTCCATTGGGATACCCAGCAATACAGCCGTAGCGCTCTACTAGAGACTGCAGCGCTTGGAAGGCCCAATCAGTGGGCTGCACGTCAGAAAGCTGAGAGACAGAAGTAACCTGTGCTTGGGAAGCATCGTCTAGATCATGAAGGCTGCGATCGCCTTGATAAAGCGAATCTGTCTGAGACCCAAGCAAATCACTGACGCTGGGATCTTCTGCATCGGCAAGCAAAATGGGCTGTATCTCTCTAGACGCAGCAGCTTCAGGGGTCTCGCCAATTGCTTCTCGGCTAATTTTTGCTAAGGGCTGTTCGCCTTGAACCTCGCTGGACGAGGCAGCCACAGCTGGCCCTCCAGCCATAACAAATATCCCCATCACACTGAAGAGGATCTGCTTCCCAAAGGGGTTGTACATTATGTTCTTCCTCACACCGTTAACTATCAGCTGTTTCTCAGCTAGTTATTATTTACCACTAAACTAAGCGGTCATAGACTGGTTTAGCTTAGGAAAGAGGAAAGAGGAGGATTGTAGCTTAGATTACTTAAACTGGGATCGTTTAAGTCATGCTGCATTCAATGAATGTAGCTTCTGCATTTCACCGAATTAAAATTTCTGATCGGGATCCAAGGCTCGCACCTGTCCACTGCGCTTAATAATGGCTTGACCATTTTCAACGGCGGCTAAAACCCAGCCACTGTCATTCAGGATTTCACCTATCTCAACTCGGCGCGTGGCTCCATTGTTCTCCACTAAAGCAACGGACTGATCGCCAAATTCTAGGACGCCCACTAGCGTTTGCGCAGCTTTGCTCACATCAGTCAGGGGGGCAGGTTTAGCAACTGCAACGGTTTGAGTCGCACTGGGTTGAGCCTCGGGCTGAACTTGAGGTAGCTCTGTGGTCGCGGATGCAGCCTGAGGTGCAGACTTAACCGGTAATGGCTCTTGCTTGGCAGGGATGCGAGCAGGTGTAACGCTGGCCGGAATCGTGGCCGGTAATTTGGGTGCCGCAGCCTGAACAGAACTGATGGTGGGAAGCGTCGGCTTGTTCAGCGCTTTGCTAGGAGTTTGTGGCGTTGGTGCTTGTACCGGTGGTACGGCAGTGGGAAGCGTCGGCTTTTTGCTATCAATTTTTTGCAGCGATTGCGTCATGCTTGCGGCGAACTGCACGTCGGCAGAATTGATCGGGAGAGATTGTGTTGTTGCTTCAGCGATAATCGGCGCGGTCACGGGGCGGGGCGCTAACTGCGTCCCAATCCATACCAGAGCTGCACCCACAGAGGTCAGGGCAATACAGACGAAGAGCCGCTGATTGAATTTTGAATCTTGCGGATTACCAATGCCGATGGTTTCATCTAGAGAGAGCTGCCATTCAGGGATTTGCCTGGGGGTTAGGGCAGCTTCAATGGGGGTATAGGACACTTCTAAGTCGCTGGATTCAAGTACGCTGAGCGCTTGACGCGGGCGTACGCGAGTTGACAGAGATGAGGAGGTTTTCTGTCCAGACGTTTCACCGTCTCTAAGTTTATTGTCAAGTTGAGCGAACAACTCGTCCATTAACTCACTGGCGCTCGTCTCTAGGATTGCGTCATTGGAAAGAGACGGTTCTGTCGAGACAGTGACGTCAAGGCCGAAATTGTCAGACATAGGTTTTATTCCTAATGCGTTTAGCAAGATTGTTGATACCCGGTTATAGAGTGCCCGGAGTATCGCCTATCTTTTACACGCTCCTAGTATTCACTAAGATGTGCCTAAAAGTATCTTCAACAGTATCCGCTACTTTGAGCCTTGGGGGAATGTCAGCCGACTGTGCCGACAGGTCTCTTATCCATATTGGAACTGGGGCCTTAAATCGCAGCTAAGGTCAGGGCGGTATTCTGGCCTCCGAAACCGAAGCTGAGGCACAGAGCTGCTCGTAATTTCATGGGTGTTGCTGCTCGAGGTAGATATAGATCGAAGGCTGGATCTCTAAGTCCTACACAGGGCGGCACAATTTGCTGCTGAAGGGACAGCAAGCTGAAGGCTGCACCGATGGCCCCAGAGGCCCCCAGAGTATGGCCGGTGGCTCCCTTGGTAGAACTAACAGCAACGGAGGCCGGAAAGATTCGCTGAACTAAGGAGGCTTCAGCCTGATCGTTGAGTTCGGTGGCGGTGCCGTGGGCGTGGATATAGTCGATGTCAGTGGGCTGTAAATGGCTGCGCTGAAGGCTTTGTTGAAGAGATGCGATCGCAACCTTCTGATCTCGATCCGGCGCGCTGCGATGATAGCCATCGGCAGTGCAGCCAAACCCCAAAACCTCACCATAGATTTCTGCATTTCTGCGCTGGGCCAAGGCTTCTGACTCCAGCACTAGAGCAACCGCCCCTTCTCCCAACGCTAGTCCTTCTCGATGTCGGTCAAAGGGATAAGCCCCCGTCGTCGCCATTGCCCCCATCTTGGCAAACCCCGCTAGCGTTAGCGGAGTGATGGGAGCTTCTACAGCACCCACGATCACTTGACTACACTGCCCCGTCCGAATCAGATCTGCCCCCTGGGCTATTGCCCAAAGACCTGTAGCACAGGCCGCCCGAGGAGAAAGAGCGGGGCCGGTAACCCTCAGCTTCTGAGCCACCATAGAGGCAGGAGAGTCACCATAGAGCCGTAAAAGGTCGTTCTCGACTGAGCCTCTACCATGATGGGCACGAATAGCAGACTCCCACTGGGACTGAGACCCTCGACTAGAACCGATCACGACACCGGTTCCTGGCGTTAGTGAATCGAGGTCAGTGTCTTGCAAAGCAGCATCAATCGTCGGGAATAGCAGAGCCGCAATCGAACTGGGAGCATCATAGACAAGCCCCAGTGGTCGGGGAGATAGCTCAGGGAACGGTTGATGAATCTGAAGCCCCGTTGCCCCCTTGAGCAAATGCCCCCAGCTACTTTCCACCGTTGAACCCAGGGCTGAAGCAAGGCCCATTCCAGTCACAACAACCTGCATTGACATGAATAACGTATCAGCTCACTCTCTTCAGTTTTTCCATTCTGATCTACGGCATTGGCTGTCATCAGATCGGTAACGACAGGGTACTATCTATCGCTACTACACCAAGCGAAAGAACACGTTGCATCAGTTTTGAAGCAGTTGAAGAAATTCGTAAACTTTTTTCTAGAAGAGGTACAGGGACAGTTTTGCACCTTTCTTGAAGATGTTAACAATCTCAGGAAAGGGTGGCGATTGCCCATAACTAATGCTGCAATGGAGTCTGAGGGTATTGAGGTCGGCTGAGGTGCAGATTGTATGGATTTAATGAACTGTACGTCGTGTGGACAGCAAGTTGCTTCCAAATCTCACTTTTGTCAGTACTGCGGAACGTCTCTAAAGACGCAGCCCTCTGGCCGTTCTCCTGCCATCGGATCAGATCGTTCAGATCTGGCCCCTCACAGCTTAGAAGGGGCAGGGAATAGCACATCACCCAACTTCGCCAGCAGTTCCTATATCGCATTACCAGCCGGGACACGATTACGAGATCGCTACATTATCGATCGCCCCTTAGGGCAGGGCGGCTTTGGTCGGACCTATCTAGCCCAAGACACAGGCCGATTCAATGAATCCATTGTCCTTAAAGAGCTAACCCCTTCGATTCAAGGAACAGCAGCCCTGAAAAAGGCAGAGGAACTTTTTCAGCGAGAAGCAGCCACCCTACATCGACTGGAGCACCCTCAAATTCCTCGGTTCTGGGAGATTTTTCAGGCTGAAAAACGCCTATTTCTAGTCCAAGACTACATTGCAGGCCACACGTACCAGCAGCTTCAGGAAAAGCAGGTGAGCAGGGCTTTCAAAGAGTCTGATATTCTCCAGCTCTTTCGAGATCTGTTGCCGGTGCTGAGTTATTTACATCAGGAGGGCGTCATCCACCGAGATATTTCGCCCGATAACATCATGTGTCGAGATCGCGATCGCCTCCCGATCTTGATCGATCTCGGGGGTGTTAAGCAGGTGGCAATGGATGTCGCAACCGAGGTAATCTCCCCTCAGGCCAGTGGCTTTAGTTCGAAGGGCGGCACTCGGCTCGGCAAAGTTGGCTATGCCCCTGATGAGCAGATGCGCCTGGGGCTGGTCGCCCCTCACAGTGACCTTTACGCCTTGGCCGTTTCTGCACTGGTTTTAATGACGGGCAAACTGCCACAGGATCTTCAAGATCCTCAATCTCTAGAGTGGACTTGGCAGCAAGATCTCAGTTTGAACCCCGATTTCAGCGCTGTTTTGCAAACGATGTTGGCGGCTCGACCATTGGATCGGTATCAGTCAGCGGCAGAAGTGATGCAGGCGCTAAATGCTCCGAATACCGTGCCGCCCACTGAGGTAGTCTCAATAGCCGGTTCACCGCCATCAATGCCGCCACCGACCTTAATCGATCCACCAAGCTCGCAGGGAAACGTGGCTACAGCAGGAACCACAAATCCTGCTCAGCCTCCGATACCACCAACCGTTCAAGGAACATCTCCTGTGGCGGTGAGTCAGCCGAAGAGTGGCAACGCTTGGAAATGGGGATGTGCGATCGCAAGTCTCATTGTCCTCTTGCCTGTGGGATTGCTCACCCTACTGGTAATCATCGGTATCATCGTCGGCCCCCAGGATGATGCCGATGAGCCAACATCCTCTAGCCCTAGCCCCGAACTGACCACCTCGCCTAGCCCTCAAACCCAGAGCCAATTTCAGCGCGTCCAGATTCGTGCATTGGAACCCTATGAACATCAAACGCAGGGGTTCTCTATTAGTGCTCCCCAACGGTGGACCCTCAAAGACAATAGCAAGTCGGAAGAAATCATTATGGTGTGGACCGATCCCACCGGCAACGGCGAAATGGTAGCAGACCTCTTTGACGTCGCCAGCGAACCCTCCCAGGCTGAACTAACTGAGATTGTAGAGACCTTTCTTACAGAAACCTTCAGCGACAAGCCCGACTTTTTTATCGAGGATGCGCGGCCCCAAAAAGATGGCAGCGTCCTATTGATCTGGGGATACACCGGCACAGCAACAGGCGACATCAAAGTGGAGCTTCTAGGCAATAGCTTCATTGAGAATAAAGGCCAACGGGTGGCCCTCCTGAGCTATATCGTTCCAGAAGAACAATTTCAAGATCTTGAAAGCACGCTCAATAAGATGATTAACACCTTCAAATTTGATCCAGCAGCATCCCTCTCTCAATAGTGCAGTCAAAGCAACGATCGTGATATCTTCCGCTCACCGTTGGCAACGCCCCAACAGTAGCCCTTAGACTAAAAAAGAACAGGATTTGGGCTAAAGATAATGACGGAGCCACGAACGACAGTATCTAAAATTGCAACCTTATCGCCCACTGAGTACGCAAATCAGACCTCACCTCCGTTACTCATTGATGTCCGCAGTGCCCTGGAGTATCGACTGATGCATCCTGCTCAGGCCATAAATCTCAGCCTTCTCCGCCTATTGCTTGGCACTCTACCCACCCTGCGACGCTGGGCTTGGCCTCATTGGTTCCAGACACTATCTCCAGAACAGCCTGTGGCGGTCATTTGTCTCACGGCCCACCGGAGCCCCATCGCAGCTTCTTGTTTAGAGAGATTGGGGTTCAGCACTATCAGCAATATCTCAGGAGGACTGATCGAGTGGAACAGAATGGGGCTTTCTACCTGCAAAGGCACCAAGGCATCACCGGACTGATCACGCAGTAAGCATGGCATCTTCTCAGACCTCATCCCCCTTTCCAGACCCCATGAAGCTCAACAGCGTGGGGGGACAGATGGCGCAGCAGTTTCTTGCTTTTGTCGAGCAAACCAGCGACGCCTTTGTTGCCTTTGATCTCAAGTTTCGCTACATCGCCATCAACGCCAGCGGTGCCTGCTTGCTCAGCCTAGAACCGCAACAAATCATCGGCTCCACCCATCGAGAGCTACTGGGCGATCAGGCCGATGAGATTGAACCCTTTTTAGAAGAAGCTGCTGAGACCGGAAAAAAAGTATTCGTCGAGCGAACCCTGCAGATCGAGCAGCAGATTCGCCACTACGACACGGTCTACACCCCGACTATGGACGCCAGCGGGAACGTCACCTGTATCTGGGGCATCTACCGAGACGTCACTGATCAAAAACGACTCCAGCAGCAGCGAGAAGATCGCCTGCGTCTACAGACCGCCCAAACAGAAGAGCGCTTTCGCACCTCATTTACCTACGGTGCAGCCGCCAAGGCTCTCATTAGCATTGAGGGTGAGTGGCTCCAGGTTAATCCAGCCCTGTGCCAACTGCTCGGCTACGAAGAGGCCGCGCTGCTGCAAAAGACAATCCAAGACCTAACCTTTCCAGGCGATCTTGAAGCCGAACGACGGCAGTTCAGACAGCTCTTAGTTGGCAAGATTGCCAGCTACCAGGGGGAGAAACGGTTTCTACACGCCAACGGAACAGTCGTCTGGAGCCTCGTCAGCGTCGCACTTGTTCGGGATATCACAGACAAGCCAGCCTACTTGATCGCCGAAATGCAGGACTTGACCCCCCTCAAACACACGGAACAACAGCTCAAGCGGGCAAAACGAGAAGCAGAGTCAGCGAACCGGGCCAAGAGTGAGTTCCTCGCCATGATGAGCCACGAAATCCGCACCCCCATGAACGCCGTGATTGGCACCACGGATCTGCTTTTAGAAACCGACCTAGGTGAGCTACAGACAGACTTGGTCAATACCGCACGCACCAGCGGCGAATCGTTGCTGAGTATTATTGACGATATCCTCGATTTTTCTAAAATTGAGTTCGGTAAGCTGGAGCTCGAAGCTCAACCCTTCAATATTGATCTCTGCGTGGAAGAAACTCTCGATCTGGTCAATGCCCGAGCCTCAGAGAAAGCACTGGAACTAGCCTATTCTAGAGAATCAGAGCAGCCTCTGTTTATCGTTGGCGATCTGCATCGTCTGCGCCAGATCTTGGTCAACTTACTGGGCAATGCCGTCAAATTTACGCCTGAAGGGGAGGTGGTAGTCTCAATGACGGCCCAGATTCTTTCAGAGGCGTCCGCTGATGCGCCACCGACCTACGAACTACAGTTCGCTGTTAAAGATACCGGCATTGGGATCAAACCTGAGCATTGCGATCGTCTGTTTCAGTCCTTTAGCCAAGTTGATTCTTCAATCACGCGCCAGTATGGTGGCACGGGTCTAGGACTCGCCATCAGCAAGCGTCTAAGCAAACAGATGGGCGGACGCATCTGGGTTGAAAGTCAAGAAGGGTTGGGGTCTACCTTTTTCTTTACCATCCACGGACAAGCTGCCCCGCAGATGGCAGCCCCCTCCGCGGCAGATCACCATCGACTTCAAGGGAAGCGTGTCTTAATTGTTGACGACAACAACACCAATCGGCAGATTCTGCGCATGCAGGTTAAATCCTGGGGAATGGTGCCGATATTAGCAGCGTCAGGGGTAGAGGCGCTGATGCTGCTCGGCGAGAATCATTTTGACCTGGCAATTTTAGATGTACAAATGCCGGGGATCAGTGGTCTAACCCTAACGGCTCGCCTACAGAAGCACTTGGGCGATCAGGCTCCCCCCGTTGTCTTACTCAGCTCCATCGGCAATATCAATCCTGAAGCTCAATCCCTCCAGATTGCGGCCTCCCTTCGCAAGCCGGTTAAGAAAGCACGACTCCATCAGATTCTGTTGCGCATCCTTGATCCCCAGCTTGAGATTACGCCATCCCATGGGCAGGCTGACTCGCCTCAGGTCACATCAAAGCCCCTACGAATCTTGCTGGCCGAAGACAATGTCGTCAACCAGAAGGTGGCGCTGAGAATGCTGCTGCAGCTAGGCTACGAGGCCGATCTAGCCGCCAATGGTCGGGAGGTGCTGGAACAAGTGCGCCTCAAGACCTATGACGTGGTTTTAATGGATGTGCAGATGCCAGAGATGGATGGCTTGACGGCAACACAACAGATCGTCCAGGAATGGTCGGTGGACGTGCGCCCCTACATCATTGCGATGACGGCAAACGTCATGCAGGGCGATCGTGAAGACTGTCTGGCAGCGGGCATGAATGCCTATATTAGTAAGCCGATTCGCCTCAAAGATCTGAAGGAAACGCTCAACGCGGTCGCGGATGCAGCAGCCCAGGACTAAAAGTTCCAGCGTCGTCGCCGATGAAACAGGTGTTCTAACCCATCGCGGTGTTCTACAGGCTCCTCAGCCGTCTGCCGTATGATGTCTGAGGTGGCGGCATCAATAAAGACCCCATTCGCAATTTCTGACACAGTGCGCTGCTGCTCTACAGCCTGGGCCAGTAGGTGGATCATCTCTGCAGCAGCGGTACCGAATAAATGTGCCCCCACTAAAGTATTATTGTCTCGGGAAATAAGGTGACAGAGTCCCGGCTGTCCATGGGTGGAATCGGCGGTTGCGTAGGGCTGCTTGAAAACCTTGATTTGACGGTACTGTCGCTGGGCCTGAGCGGTGGTGAGGCCCACTCTAGCCAAAGCAGGTTCAGTTAATATGGCCCACGGAAGATGACAGTAATTGATGGCGTGAGTCGGGGAAAAAAGAGCGTTTTTAACGGCAAGACTGGCTTCATATCGAGCAATATGGGACAGATTGTAGCCCCCCAAGACGGCACCACAGGCATAAATTCTAGGGTGGCTGGTTCTCAGCGTTGCATCAACCCATAGACCGTCAGAGGTGTGGGTCAGATCCAAAGATTGTACAAGGGGAGAAGGGACTGTAGGACTATCTTCAGCCCAAACGATTTGCGAGGGCGAGAAGGAACGATTGCACAATAAAACCTGATCAAAGACAGAATCGGCAGGGAGAGGCGTATGGGTCAAGATACAGACGCCATCAACTTCGAGCTGTGCCTGCAGAAGCATGGCGGCATCAGGTTCTTCAAACGGCAGCAGTTTAGAGCGGGCAGCAAGGGTCACAGCATGGCCCTGTTTGACCAAGCGCTGGCTGAGCTGTAAAGCTGTGGGACTGTCGCCGACAATTAGCCAGGACTGAGGGCTTTCGTAAATCTTGGCATAGGCAGCATCAACGCTGAGGTAGAGAGATTTAGGGGCTGAAGGGGCTTGCGCGAGTAAGTAGTAACGCGATCGCAACTCTCGATTCTGCGCCACTACCTGCAAGGGCCGTTTAACGAAGCGCCCCTCAGCTTCTATTACATCAATGCCTCGACTGGCGAGGGCCGCGGGCGTATCTGTGGCACTCCGAGCATCAGCGTAAGCCTGGTCACCCACCAGCGCCACGCGAGCATGGAAACGACTCGCCGTGATGGCCGCCCATCGAGCAGCATCTGTGCCACCCAGAATGACCAAATCATAATCCACCGCCATAGGTTAATCCCAACGTTGATTCATGTCCGGCCATCCCCACTCAAGCGAGGCAGACGGGGCAGCACAGCGGCTAGCGCCTGCAAAAGCTGCTGATTCTCAGCCAAGGTCCGCACGGCAACTCGAAAATAGCGATCACCCAGCTCCGGGAAGCTAATACAGTCTCGGATTAAAATTCGAGCTTCCTGCATTAACAACTGCTGCAGGGCCGTGACGGAGCAGGGGGCCGCCACCAGTAAATAGTTAGCAACCCCCGGTAGCGGCTGCAATCCGAGCTGCTGAAGCCCTGTAAACAGTTGAGCGCGCGCCGGCGGTAGCCAGTCCCAAGTTCGCTGCTGAAAAGCCTGATCTCTAAGCACGGCAGTCCCCGCAGCGGTTGCCAGAGCATTGACGGACCAGGGATCACGCCATCGTTGCCACCGCGCTAAGCGATCAGGATGGGCAACGGCGTAGCCAAGTCGCAGTCCCGGTAAACTGTAAAACTTAGTTTGCGATCGCAAGATCACCAAATTCTGATGATTAATCACCTCATCCAGCAAACTCTGCTGATCCGAGACCGGCAAAAAATCCATAAAAGCTTCATCCACCACCACCAGCTCAAATTGATCAAGGCAGGCGAGCAGATACTCGCGCCCCAGCAAACCTCCCGTAGGATTGTGGGGATTATTGAATAAAAGACCTGCATTGGGCCCCGAAAGCAGAGGCTGCCAATCTTGGAAGGTGGGTAAGCCAGGTTCTACGTTAAGAGCGTGGACCTGCACAACCGCAGAGAAAGCCGTTAGCGCTCGGTGATAATCACTAAACGCCGGCACCAGTACATGCGTGGCCCGGAGCTGCGCCAAATCACGGCAGGCCCAGGTTAGCAGCTCTGCCGAACCATTGCCCGGTAGAATCCAGTCGGCAGAGACCTGATGGAACTCACTAATCGCCTGACGTAGAGCCGTTGAGGCCGGGTCAGGGTAAGCGCTCAAGTCCCCCAAATGACACTTGATAGCCGCCAAGGCGCTAGCGGGAGGCCCGAGAGGATTGATGCTAGCAGAAAAATCTAGAACCTCCCCCGGTTCACAGCCAGCCAGGTGTGCAGCCCAACTTAAATTGCCACCGTGGAGAGGTCTTTTCAACTTCGGTGAACCGCTAAGGCGCGACTTTCTCTTTGAACAGCTTGCCAGCCGAGAATGCAGGTACAGTGGTGGCGGGGATTTTCATCTTGGAACCAGTCTTGGGGTTACGGCCCTCCCGAGCTTTGCGATCGCGGGGTTCAAAGGAGCCAAAACCAACTAGCGTCACTTTGTCGCCATCTGCGACCGTTTCGATAATGGTCTCTAGAGCCGCTGACAGTACAGCGTCAGCCTGCTTTTTCGTCACGCTTGCCTTATCAGCAACCGCGTCAACGAGTTCGCCTTTGTTCATGGGTAACTCCTAATGATTAGTTAAGCGTGGTTAGCAATTTCGAACCTGCAGGTTGGGTTTCTAAAGACAACTTAATTGGTTATCCAAAGGTTATCAAGTAACAACGACCCCGTCCAGAGAGCTGGAACTCCTACCGCATCGAAATTTCAATGGTTCATTCTAAGGGGTATTGGCACAATATAGTATCGCTAGAATCATTAAATTGTAAGGATTTCAAGATTTCTTCGGGTCTTTTCGCACCTTTTGAGTCTAGAGATAGACAAAAACGGCACTCTCAAACCACATAAGCAAGAGATACATTCTTTACCCAGAAATAGTTACAGCGCTTTGAAGTTAAAGCTTGAGACGCAAAAATTGCTTCACCATATTCCTAGCCAGCTCCGATAGATTTTTCCAACAAATGACTTCAGAAACGTATTGTTTTGTAAATAACTACGGTTAAATCACGCTTATTCAAGCAAAGGTGGACCGCTTGTCTAAGAGGTTTAAAGGATTTAGATTTAGCACATTAGCCATCAATAGGGCGAATTAATCTCACCCATATTCCTGCTCGGATAGATTGACGGCGTCAATACTCTCCTAGATTCTCAGGAAATACTCCTAGAATTCTCAGGAAGTCTGCAGAAAGTTATCGGCGTATGTTCAGGCTCAACCTCTAAATTGTGCGTGATGAAAGATCACCCGACGCAGGCTTGCTCATGGCGCATCGTCAGTAAGGCAAGCGCAGGATTAGCGGTATTCTGTGCACACAGATCACAGTAGTGGACGTATGTATAGAAATGTCCCAGACCAAACGCTTCTCTAGAGGCCAACCACTAGGCTGTCAGGAACAATTTAGGAGTTGTGGGTAAAGCAATGACGCAATTTTCAGGTCAAGGGGTAACAATGCCCCCAATGGATGTCTATAATCAGAAGTTAATCGCAAATGTCCACCCCTCGGATTGGGTCAACCCCACACCCGTGGAATGCTACGACTTAGTGGTGATTGGCTCTGGAACAGCGGGGCTCGTAACGGCCAAGGGAGCAGCAGGCCTCGGCGTCGGCCTCAAAGTTGCTCTAATCGAGAAGCACCTCATGGGCGGAGACTGCCTCAATGTCGGCTGTGTCCCGTCAAAATGCTTAATTCGCTCTGCCCGAGCTGCAGCAGATATCAGAGGTTCGCGGCCCTACGGAATTGTACCGCCGGACCAAGTGACCGTAGATTTCCCGGCGGTGATGGAGCGGATGCGGAAAGTACGCGCTCAGATCAGTCCCGTAGATTCCGCTGCCGGTGCCGCAAAGGCAGGCGTCGATATGTTCTTGGGCGAAGGAACTTTTACAGGACCGAATACGGTGTCGGTGGCAGGCCAAACGCTGCGCTTCAAAAAAGCAGTGATCTGCACGGGTGCTAGAGCCGTTAAGCCTAAAATTGAGGGCATTGAAGCCGTCGGCTATCTCACCAACGAAACGGTTTTCTCGCTGACAGAGTCACCCCAACGATTAGCGGTGATTGGCGGCGGTCCGATTGGCTGTGAGCTTGCTCAAGCCTTTCACCACCTGGGCAGTAAGGTCGTGCTGTTTCATCGTGGCAGCCACATCTTGAACAAAGAAGATGCGGATGCGGCGGAAATTGTGCAGAAACAGTTCATCGAAGACGGCATTCAGCTTGTTTTGAGCAGTCAACTGAAGCGAGTGGTTCAGACCGCAGCAGGCAAAGAGATTTTCTTCGAGTCGGGTGGTCATGAACAATCAATTATCGTAGATGAAATCTTAGCCGGGGCCGGACGAGCGCCTAATGTACAGGGGCTAAATCTAGAGGCTGTTGGCGTAGAGTACGATGCTCGGCACGGGGTGGTGGTCAACGACAATCTGCAAACAACGAACCCGAAGATCTATGCCGCAGGCGATATCTGCATGAACTGGAAGTTCACCCATGCAGCGGATGCAGCGGCACGAATTGTACTCAAAAATACGCTATTTTCACCCTTCGGGATTGGCAAGTACAAGCTGAGTGACTTGGTGATGCCCTGGGTCACATTTACCGATCCTGAAATTGCCCACGTCGGTCTCTATGAACACGAGGCCCAAGATCAGGGTATGGATATCCATACGATCAAGATTTTGTTTGATGACGTCGATCGCGCGTTGGCTGACGGAGAAGAAGATGGGTTTGTAAAAATCCACCTCAAGAAAGGCTCAGACCAGGTTCTGGGAGCGACCATTGTGGCCCGCCATGCAGGGGAGATGATTAGTGAAATCACCACGGCCATGGTGAACAAGGTGGGTCTGGGCAGTATGGCGAGCGTCATTCATCCCTATCCAACTCAGGCTGATGCGATCAAGCGGGCAGCGGATGGCTATCGCCGAACGCTGTTGACGCCTCTATCTATCAAATTCCTAGGGATCCTGACAAAGCTTTCGTAAAGGCTGACTCTGGACACGGAAAATCGGCTACCCGTTTCGTAAGGGACAATGAAGGGCAGCCGTTCTGGGAAAAGATCCTATGCTTGAATATCAGGTGGTGCCAGACACCAATGTGATCGAGATGTCGATTGATGGACACGTGTCAGCGGCAGAGTTTGCTGAGCTTTTGCAGATGATGGATGGGCAGTTTGAGCGGCACTCAAAACTACGTCTGTTGATCAAGGTACTGAAGCTATCTAGCTTTGAGCCGACTCTAATCTTCCATGATGTGATGTTTGGGATTCGGCACTTTTTTGACTTGAGCCACTATGCGATCGCAACCGATCAAATCTGGGTCAAGCGCGGGATCATTGCCTCTCGCCTATTCATGCTGGGCCAAATCCGCATCTACAGCATGGATGAGCTAGAGAAAGCCAGACAGTGGATTGTACCCAAAGCACCCGATCAAAATCGAGCATCCATTTAAAAACAAGGACCACCCAGCGGCTGTTTTTGAACCTGAGACTGGCAACATCCACAGGCATCTGAGTCCCAGGCATTGTCAATAAGCGCTATCATTGACCTATCGTCGTACGACAGGCCGTCGTACTAAAAAAGATAGAGCCTTGGAGATTAGATGATGAGCTTTTTGAAATCCCTTGTACATCGCATCGCACCTGTATTATTTTCGATGTGCCTAACTTTAGGTGTCATAGCTTCTGCCTCACCCGCCCTCGCCAACACTGTGTCCGTGGAGATGGGTCAGGGCGGTATGCTTGCCTATAGTCCTGCTGAAGTCACAATCTCACCGGGAGATACGGTCCACTTCGACGTGGGTCTTGCAGGTCCCCATAATGTTGTCTTTGATTCAGCGAACTCTGCAGGTGAGGCCAGCTCTTTGTCTCATAACGCATTAGAAATGTCTGGCGGCTTCGATGTGAGCTTCCCAGCCGATGCTACAGCGGGAGAATACGCCTACTATTGTGAGCCACACCGAGGTGCAGGAATGGTCGGTAAGATTGTTGTTCAGTAGTCTCTGATTCCGAAATTGACTGAAATTGTCGGTCTACTAAGATCCTCAAATTTCTAAAAGCCCTGTCTACATTGAATGTAGACAGGGCTTTTGCTAGCTTCAATCTGTGTTCCTATAACTCTGACCACTCTTGGGGCAGCATATTCGCAATCACTTCAAAAGCACCTTGGCCGTCTGGCTTCATAACATAGGCCATCCCTTGCGGATCTGGGTAGATGCCTGTGGCTGACTCAAAAATGTCGTCATGCCCCACAATCACAGTGTTCATGCCCGCACTTGGGACCGCCGTCAGCAGCGGCATCACGTTGGTTTTCATCTGCTCAACCTGAGCTTCAGTGTAGTCTTCAAAGGGCAAAAAGTTGAGAGCTGGATTCTTTTCATACTTGCCGAACGCCAAGTTTGCAGTTTGCCAAGCACGGCAGTACTGACTAGAGACGACCTGATCGACGGGAATCGCTTTCTCTTTAAATGCGGCACCAATCGCCAGAGCATCTTGCCAACCCGCTTCGCTAAGAGTCCGCTGCGTGGAACAGTTATTAACATCTGCCGTCACCTGGTCAGCATAGTCCTTCTCTGTTTGAGCATGCCGGAAGTAGATCACGTGCCCGCCCTCTTTCAAGGCTGACAGCAGTTCTGCCCCCGCCAGCTTGTCCTGAAAATCAGCATTGGCTTGCTCCCCTGGAGTGAGCGCTTCTTCTTCCTGGGCAACCAGTAGACCACGACCTGAGTCTTTCAGGTCTGCAGACGGTTCAGCATTAGCCACCGAAATCAATGGGGCATAGCTAACCACAGCAATATTGAGAGTGAAAGCCAAGACGAACGGTTTAACGAGTTGATGCATCATGATCAGGATCCTTATGATTTGAAGGCGAGCGAAAAAGGACGCCCTCTTGAGAGGGCGTTGCCTGTTCAACGGAGAACAATGAGCGCTTGGGTTAAAAGGAGAACGTCGTGCGTAGAACCCCTTGAATCAGTGCATTCTGGTCAATGTTGTTGGGGTCAGTAATCACCATGACAGCAGGCGTAATCGTGATGTTGTCATTGACCGGAATACGATAGAACCCCTCAAAGTTAGTCTGATCCGGCTGACCTGGAGCAATGAACGGTTGCCCAGCCGCAAAGGAAAGCATTGAGCCAGGGATCAGCAAATCCGAGACGCCGACGCCCGCCATCCAGGTTTGAGCATTATTCGTCCCAACGGCAAAGAGGTCTGCACCACCCGCCTGGGGGTCTAAAGAAATACCGTAGCGGCCAAACACGCCAAACCGGCCAAAGGTAGCTTCAGCGTTAACGCCAACTACGTTTTGAACTAGTGCAAAGGTCTCAGTGTAGGCATACTGAAGGCGTACAGCGAAGTTACCATCATCAGAAGCGCCAAAAGTGGTAGCGTATTCAACCTCTGCCACCGCCTGATGCGGGTCGCCGAAAAGGCCTTCTGTCTCTGTTGCGCCTTCAACCGCACTACCGCCTGCAGCGGCCACGTACCCTGCACGCAAGCTCAGAGGACCGCCCCCAAGGTTGTAGTTAAAACCAAAGCCCGCCCCACCGGGATCATCGACGGCATCATTAATGATCAGAGCATTGTTAATGAAAAAGCCAGAGTTAAAGTCAGCACCCGGATCGTTAGCATAGCTATTGCCATCGATAAAATCACTGGGATAGAGCTGTGGTCCAATGGTGACTGAAAGGTTCTCCACAGGGCTAAATTCATAGGCAAGACGATCTAGCTCAACGCCTGGGCCAGTATCTCGATATTCGATAGCGCCGGGATTGACGGTGCCACCGGCAAGGCCACCCCCTGCGTCAAAGAACTCGCCAAAGAAGTCGTTACCACCATTACCTGTCAAGAGGGTAATCTGCAGTAAGTCTTCCCCCGTAAAGCTGGTGTTGAAGGTTAATCCAACTTCTGCCAGCGCTGAAGCACGACTGCTGCCAATACCACCGTCAACGTCGGTTTGGTCACCAAACTGAATGGTTCCAATCACGGAACCTTCGAGCTTGGTGGTGGTTGAAAACTGCTGGGCTTCAACGGTATCAACGCGGGCCTCTAGGCCATCGACCCGGCCTCTCAAAGTGGCAAGCTCTGCTGCAAATTCATCCTGTAGGGCTTTGACGGCATCGAGGTCGGCTTTGGAGGCGAAGCGATCGCTAATCTGGTCCAAGCAAGCGTTGAGCGCTGCGGCCATCTCGTAACGAGTGGCTGAGCGGTTGCCCCTAAAAGTGCCGTTGGGATAGCCTGCAATACAGCCATAGCGTTCCACCAAAGACTGCAGCGCCTGGAAGGCCCAGTCAGTGGGCTGCACATCAGATAACTGAGAGACAGAGGTCACCTGGCCAGTACTGTCTGATTCTGTTTCGGCAATCAGGTCTGAAACCGATGTGTCTGCAAATGCTGGAGCAGTCAGCGCAAGGGCACCTAAAAGCCCCAGACCTCCGCTCAGGAAAGGACGTTTGTTCATTTTTGACACTCTAAACACCACAAATTACACAGTTGAATGGGCGCGGAGCAGTTACTCCTTTGCCAAACCTAGATCTCAAAGTCGTTCATGGCTAATACGGCCAGAACAGAAATCTATCGCAAGCAAACTTTCGATAGGGTTTCGAACGACCTAAGCCTAAAACCCTATCGATTAAAAATATGCTCACCCTTTTTGATCCCCCCGGATTTGACATAACCGTTCTCTAACTCACTTTAGAGAATGATTATCACATAGCATTGGCTAGCAAAAGTGTTGCTGAATAATACCCGCGACCTGTTTGGGTCGCACATGGGTATAGCGGGTCTTGTCCGGCAGAATAGAAATATTCGGCCCCGCCTTACACTTGCCCATGCAGCCTACATCTTGAAGCGCGACTTTCTTTTTAAGGCCCGTCTGCTTCAGACTTTTGTTCAGGGCTTTACAGATAGCCTTGCTGCCGCGCTTTCGACAACTAGATTTCTGGCACACTTTAATCTGCTTCACTGAACCTTTGGATTTAGACATTGTTTCTTCATCAGTACAGGGATTTGTGCGAACAATGGAAAGCGCTTTCAGCTTGCGCTTCCCGTGCTTGATTTTCTGATGGCCCTTGACGCAGACCCACGCTCCAGACTCCAGCATTTGCATTGATGTATATCTCAGGGACTTGGGCAGCTTTACATACACTTCACCCTGGGCCGTTGCCAAGTAAATGCCCTTAATTTTGAAAGTGCCGGTGACCTTGTAGGTCAAGAAACGACCACTGATGCTGAAAGGTACTTTAATCCCGTGTTTACCCATAGGATTTTCGACTCGCGAATGAAGATCTGGCGTGCTGCTGCTGTAGCTTTTGCCACAAATGCTTCGGGATTTCGCTGGAAGGACAGGACATTGTGGCGATCTGATCGATGTCCGAGATGCAGTAGTGGAGGGCAACCTTGGATTTACTATCTAATAAACTGTGACGGTGCGCAGTCTGCGCTTCACCCAAGAAAAAATCGGTCCACGAATCACTGCGTTGAACGGTCACAGGTAGCGGGTGGTTCAAACCATCAAAGCCAGCACTGTTCCAGCCAGCCCACCAGCTCGGTACGGGGAGCGATAAACTGCTGGACAACGCTCCAAATTTGAGCCGATTCCACATGATCTTTGACCTCGACGCGTAAATATCCATCGGTGGAGCACCAGGCATTAATCGAT
This sequence comes from Acaryochloris thomasi RCC1774, assembly GCF_003231495.1. Taxonomy (NCBI): domain Bacteria; kingdom Bacillati; phylum Cyanobacteriota; class Cyanophyceae; order Acaryochloridales; family Acaryochloridaceae; genus Acaryochloris; species Acaryochloris thomasi. The sequence goes on along the minus strand of NZ_PQWO01000007.1, from coordinate 34,295 downwards.
AGCTCCTGTAATCGCCGCTGCACTTGCCTGCGATCGCAACTCGGCACTCTTACAATCTGATGTCCTGGCTTTAGTGAAGTGTGAGATGAATGCATCACTCAGTTCCTAACTGAAAAATCTTTGAATAAAAGCAGTTCCCCTAAGAGGCTCAGCGCAGCCTCTCCTGCTTCAATGGCGCTAACTCAAGCCCAAGGTGAGACTATCGTTGGCAAGGAAGTGGTCTAAATGGAAAGCTCTCTCTTCGGTCTCTAGCAGCATTTTTTCGTAGAGATAGCGGGTGGCTCGATCGCCTAAGCTTTCGGACTGAGAAGCTTGAGATCGCAACAGCCCAATCACGTTTTTCTCTGCGGCCAAATCATGCTCCACCATCGTGCGGGCATCAAAGCAACCATCTGCCTCAATTTCGACGCAGGACAGCTCAGCGATCTTGCTCAAGCTGGCAACCGGAACGCCACCTAACCCATTCAAACGCTCTCCCAACTCATGGGTATAGCCCTGCACCGCCGCGCGGCTCTCGTCGAAGAACTGATGAAGCTGGTAGAATTCCGTCCCTTCAATCACAAAGTGATGTTTCTGATACTGCAGGTAAAGCGCCTGAAAGCTCGCCAGTGCCAGGTTCATCCCCTCACAAACAGGGACCGTAATTTCTGCGCCTAGAGCGACCGCATTGTCACTCACTTGATCAAAAGGCTGGCGGATCGTAGACGTCTCAGGCATGACAGCTCCTTTACACTCCCTGACTCAGTTGAGAAAACTAGTCAACAAACTTACTTATGTGAATTTATCAAAGAATAATCCTTATTGCAATAGATTTTCAATATATAGATTGCAGTAGATATCTCCACAACGGATAAAGATCAAAAGGAACAGTCTGAAATCTCTGTCTGCCAAGAGATACAGGGCATTCAATTTACGGCTCAAATTTTTTCTGGCGCAACACAGCTAGCATAAAATCCTATCGTAAAAAGCTGAGGTAGTTATATCTTGAATAAGTTTTGATGATAAAGACTAGCCATATGATGCAAGACGGTTTTCTAGCACGGTAGCCGCGCACCACACAACTTCCTCATGATTACTCGCTAGGTTAGATACAACATCCATCAATACGGCTGACCGCTTCATAATCAGGTCAGTATTTAAATTTCCTTGTGAATACCGCTAATTCCGCCGGGATTAGCTTTATAAGAGAAATCCTCTGGATTATTACTCCAGAGGATTTTGGTTTCTATTGATAGCGGCAAATGGATCATCAATAGGCTCAGCTCTGACTAGTGGCAGCCGCGAAAGCTGTATACACAGTTGCAATCACTCTGTATATAAAATTGGATCCGAAAATTTATACAATGGGCTTTAAGTCTCTAGGATACCTAGTGTTAGGCCGATGTAGAAGCAGATATCGCTTCCTGGAACGTCGCATAAAGCCTTCTTGTTCCAACACTTTCAAGAGTCGAGTGATTGTGACCCGAGAGGTTCCGAGGGTCTCGGCAATTTCTTGATGGGTGATCTGGAGTTCAGTGACCTGTCCCTGCTCGGTCTGATAGCCGAATCGTTGAGCAAGCCAGATTAAAAGCTGCTGGAGGCGATCGCAAATCCTTTTCCCGCGCGTGATCTGGAGCAACGCCTCTGTTTGCTGAATATGGCAGAGCATCGCCTCCATCGACCAGTGGCAGCGGTTGGCCAGCAGCTTGGCTTCAACGGGGCCAAGGCAAACAGCATAATAGGGTTCCACCTGCGTCAGCGGCAGTCCCACCACATCTCCAGGCCCCCAAATCCCCAGTGTAGAAACGTTACCATTTTCATCCCAGGTGAGGGTGCGAACAAAGCCCTGTTCAATTTGCCAAAGCTGATGGGGCAGCGTTGGTATAAAACTCCGTCGTTTAAAGCAGTGTTGGCTGATATGAACCGGACTGAGGTAGGTGAGGTTGCTGCGCAGTTGTGGAGTCGGCATGGGAGGCTTCCTGTAGAGGTTGATGCGCTGAATTACATTTCCAGAGCGGAACGCGAGCCGTTTCTGTCGGCGTGTTACAGATCATGCAGTCTGGGCAATTGATGGCCTGCTCGGTCAAGGCCTCGCAAGGATGAACGGTACATTTAAGTTGATAATGTCCGGTGAAGTAAGCGCAGCGATGGCAGGGAATGCTGTGGAGACGCTTCAAATGAGTAATGCCTTGAATTAGGGTTTGAGCACCGGACTTGATCAAGAGAGCAATCAGTCCCCAACTACACAGCAGCAGACAACTTTGGGGAATGACGACCATCAAAGGCTGTGAGAAAAAATAATGAAGCATAGATGCTAAAGCCTGCAGTTAATCGCAAAGGCCGGTGAGATCTCGAACCAGGATGGGGTCGTTTGCAAATTCACCTGATTCCAAAACTCCAGGACTTGTTGGCTCACAAGCTGAGGATGCGTTCCATGGAAAAAATGCCGACCGTGGGGGCAGTGGTAGATGCGATCGCAGTCCTTTAACCACCCTCGCCAACCTTCAATTTCATGGGGATCGACAACCACATCATCATGGCCTCCACAGGCCAAAAACGGCACGGGCACTCCATTCCTAGGAACGTTTGCCGTCTGGATCATTGAATTAGGGGATGGCGAGGTCGCTAATGCCTGTTGCAGAATCTTACCCAGATATTGATGCCCAGCGGGATTCTGGCGACCAAATAGATCAGTGATCAGCTGATAAAAGATTTGCTCTCGACGACAGCCCAAGAACTTGAGATGAAAATAGTAGTGAGCGATCCAGTCCAGACTGGCTTGGGCACCCACACTCAATAACGTGAGCGATCGCACATACTCCGGGAACTGGCGCGCCACTAACAGAGCGACAAGTCCACCGGTACCGTGGCCGATTAGATGGAGCGGGCGATCTTGCTCCTGCAAGTACTCATGCAAAAGCTGGACTGGAACATCTAGATCACTGGCTTCATCAGGCGTTTGTCGATAGGCCCAATGGGCAACCCCAATATGGCCAGCCAAGCACTTTAGTAAAGGCTGATCAAAGCGCTGGAGACTGGCGCTGGTATTCACCCAAAGGGCTTCACAAATGGAGGACATAATATTGCAAAAAGATAGAGTAAATGATCAAAGGCCGAATTCTGACTTCAGTTGCGTAATCCAAGCGGAAACACGCTCATCAGTAAAGTCATCTTGATTGTCTTCATCAATCGCTAAACCGCAGAACTGACCGTCTTTCACTGCCTTAGAACTCTCATATTCATAGCCCTCTGTAGAGGTTTGTCCGACAGTCGCACCGCCCTTTTCGCTGATTTTGGCTTCCAAGATTCCCATTGCGTCCATAAAGTTATCGGCATAACCAATTTGGTCTCCCGTACCGAAGTAGGCCACTTTTTTACCGCTGAAATCAATGCTGTCTAGATTCGGGAAAAACGTATCCCAGTCACTCTGCAGCTCGCCAATATCCCAGGTGGGGCAGCCAATAATCAAGCAGTCATAGGCCAGCAGCTCGCTGTTTTCTTCGACTTCATGAATTTCAGCCACGGAAACGACATCTGCGCCCCCCAGACCGTCTTGAATCATCTCGGCGATGTTCGCTGTTTTGCCAGTGGTGGTACCGAAAAATAAACCAACCTGTGTCATTAAAGTCTCCTGTCATTAACTAAATGCGCGGTCGTCGCTGGACTCAACCGCAAAACAAAAATTCTCTAGAAAGCTATTGAAAAATCTGAGCGAAGTTGCCAGTACCGGTAAGATCTAGGCTTCCTGAAGGCTTGCGATCGCAGAAAGCGGAGCGAACGCTAAAACAACTGAACTCGCCCAACGAAGGACTGATTACCTGCCCATAGATACGCTGAGATCAGACCTACTTCCATCACGGCACATACATTTGCATCGATCGAGTTTTTCACAGCTGCAGCAAACAATTACTCATCACACTATTGAGAATATATTTCAATAGATAGGTTGTCAACCCCTGTCAGAGGAAATCAACAATCCTTATAACTCCCTCTATAAAAGGGTTTGAGCGATACACGTAAAATAAATCTTTTAATTGACCTAAAAAACAAATGAAAAAGAATTGTATTTGAGCGATGTCTCCTTTAAAAAGTGAACACCCAGTTCCTCGTGAGTAGAGAGACTGGGTATTCCAAGTAAAGCTGAAAGGAGTGTTATGGATCTTTCGTCTCAGTCTCTTCGACCTTTACCTCAGCCGATGCATCTACATCACCTTGGGGCGTCTCTTTTATTGTGGTCACGTCTTCCGGACTATCCTGTATTTCTTTCTCTACTACGGTCGAGCTGGATTTAGTCGCAGCAGGAACCTTTGAATCAGAGACGCGGCTAGACTTTGCCTGCACCTCAGCCCGAGAAATAGAAGCGTGCCATACGTGCCCTCCCAGCGCTGTCAAGCCCAAGAGAAACTGAACATTCGCCAATGAATCTTTGCCTGTACCGTACAGCTCTGGCGGAAACACCAAAGGATTATAGAGAAAGAAGCAGGATAAAAACGCCATCCAGGCGACTCCGGCGAGGCTATAGGAGAGAACAGCATGGGCGTTAATCTTGAGCAACCAGCGAGACCAAGGTGCCGGGGGCTTTTGAATATGCCAGATACCCCCCAAAATTTCAAGGGCACCGATCCAGGCATGACCGCCAACAACATCCTGTAGCGTACTAACGCTAGCTAGCCCTTGAGCGGACCAAACGCCATGATTGCGGCCAAACAAATAGCCAAAGATCGTGGCTGGATTTAGGGTTGGGTTGTCAATAGTATGGACTGTCCCCACGGTCGGATCATAGATGCCGCCCCAGGTGGTGGCCTTGAGAACAAAGAGCAAAGCCGCGACCCCGAGAAAGATAAGGTGGTGGCCAAGAATTAAGCCTAATTGTCGATGATCGTTCCATTCGTAGTGGAACTTCACCGCTCGGCTATTTTCTGATTCTTCTAGAACTGGGGACCCGCCAAAGACATGGTAGAGGCCACCTGCTGCTAAAACAGCAGAGGCGACAAGATGTAAAACCCCAATCACAAAATAAGGATAGGTATCAACCGTTCCATCGAGGCCAATACCGAAGCCAAGAGCCGCAAGATGGGGGATTAACAGCAGTCCTTGGTCAGGGAAAGACAGGCTGGGGTCAAAGTTACCGACTTCTGAAATGACTCGGGTACCTGCCCAAAGCACAATTAAGCCAGCATGGGCCAAATGAGCCCCAAGGAGCAAACCCGAAAACTTGGTGAGACGGGCATTGCCATTCCACCAGCTCTTGGTCATGTTGTCGGGGGTAAATGATAAAAGATTTGCCGTAGTCACGGTGGGAATTCCTCAAAGTTTTGATGTCAATGAGAAAGGCGCCACAGAGGAGAGTCTGCATGACGCCTTGGGTTTAAGCAGAAGGTCTGTCAAGAGAGAACCCTAAAGCTTCTGCCGATTGATTGATTGCGTTCTGCTTGAACTAGCCTTGAATAACGATGACTAAGAACGTTCAAATTTCAGAGCCTGATCGACGCGCTCAAAGTCAAAGCCCATCGATCGCAATGCATGCCAAAAATGTCCCTGCAAAAAGGCAAAGGCCAAGATGAAGTGGGCATTGGCAAGCCAGCAGCGGCCAGTATGAATACCAACGGGTAGAGCTGCGGTATCAGCAAAGTAGGGCATGATGCCAAACTTCACATCCAGAACGGGGCCGTAAAAATCAATGGGATAGGCCAATGTATTAACGGCACAGAAGTAAGAAGCGACAAAACCGGCTAGGGCAACGCTACCAAGGGAGTAAGAGAGAACAGCTTCGCCAGAAAAACGAAGCAGATTTTTGGCCCAAGGCATCGGTGGAACGAGAATATGCCAGATGCCACCGACAATTTCAAGAAAACCAACGAAAGCGTGACCGCCGACCAAGTCTTCGAGGTTATTGACGGTAGCAAAGTGGGTTTGATAACCAAAAATTGTTGCTGGATTGAGGGTTGGGGAGACTAAGCGCACATCCTGAAGAGCCGGATCATAGAGACCGCCCCAGGTAGTGGCTTTCATGACAAACAGCAGACAGGCGATGCCGAGGAATAGAAGATGGTGCCCTAGAATCATGCCGAGCTGAGCCTTAGGATCGCTATCCCATTCAAAGTGGAAGCTCTTGGCTTTTCCATCCGTTTCTTGCAGGTTACCAGAGGCACCAAAAACGTGATGGAGTGCTCCAGCACCCAAAACGGCCGAGGAAATAAGATGAATGGCCCCCACCACAAACATGGGATAGGTATCCACGATTTGACCGCCGGCCCCGACGCCCAACCCAAGGGAGGCTAAATGCGGCAGCACAATCAGACTTTGCTCGCCCATCGGTATATCAGGCGAGAATTTAGAGAGTTCAAATAGCGTGAAGGCTCCGGCCCAGAGGGCACTGAGAGCGGCTTGCCCCGCATGGGCAGCGATAAAGAGGCCAGACTGTTCTGCAAACCGCGAATTTCCGGCCCACCAGTCGTACTTGACATCAGGTTTTCCGTAACTTTGCATCTAAAAAACACTCCTTATAGTCAGAGATAGGGACACGATGGAGAGAAGCCTGCAGCTGCGTGCCACAGCCGCAGGCACATTGAGGACTCAGCTAAGCAGTTAGAAGAGCGACATCCTCAAAATCTAGATCGGGGGCTAAAAGAGCTGAGCTTTAGTCAATAACTCATGGGCAAACACGGCTCCGCCGACGCCCCCGATTAAAAAAGCCAAGCTGAACTGACGCCAACCCTCTAAAGTCTTGAGGGCTGTAGGAACCTGTGGCGAGAATCCCTTGGGTGCTCGGCCTTGACTAAAGCTAGCGGTGCCGTACAAATCTAAGGCTCCTTTTAAGACGGCAATTAGAGCACAGGCAGCCAGTAGTCCCCGCTCAAAGGCAATATCCGAGGTCCGCATGGGGCCGAGGAGAGCAAAAGGACCAAGGAGAAAGTAACCGTGGGCCATGCCAATTTCTAGGCCGCGACGGAAGGCGGTCAGCTCAGGGCGATAAATGGGCAGGTTGCCAATCAGCCAAGTAACAGCAGCAGATGAGTTGACTGGAGTTTGTAGGTTGCCAATTTGGGAATCTGGAGTCTGAACGACTTGGTTTTGGGTAAAGTCGAATCCGGCGACAGCGGCTCTGGCGCGGAAGCCGTGCCAAAGATGGCCGAGGAGAGCGACTAGGGCCAGGAAGGTATGTGCGATCGCAAGCCAACTCCGAGAGTTCACAAACGGATGCTGATCCAACGGCGCAACATAAGATCCATAGAAAGCTTCTGGGTAAGCCACCGTATTCGCCGTCACAAAGTAAGCGGCCAACAGCCCCATATAGGCCAAACCCGCCAGACTGTAGGAGAGATAGGCTTCACCAGACCACACCAGCAGATTCTTTGCCCATTCTCTAGGCTGCGTAGTGGTGTGCCATACACCGCCCAGAACCAGAACAGAACCAATCCACAGATGACCACCGACAATATCTTCGAGGCTATCGACAGCCACCATTCCACCACTCGATAGTGGACCGATGAGATAACCGAAAATGCGACCCGCGTTGAGGGTTGGGTTCGTAACAACGCGAACCGTTTCTAGATTGGCGTCATAAAGCCCGCCCCAGAACATCGCCTTCACCACCAGCAACCAAGCACCGCACCCTAGAACCGCTAGATGTGTCCCGAGGATCGAGGTCATCTTGTTGGGGTCAGTCCAGTCGTAGCCAAAGTCACCTGCAAAGGTATCATCGATCGCTAATGTCGCAGGGCCAATGAGGGCATGGAACAGTCCACCTGCCGCCAACACTGTAGAGCTGACCAAATGCACAACGCCAATCACGTAGTAGGGATAGAGATCATTGACGATTCCGCCATCACTGACGCCATAACCCAAACGAGCAAGATTCGGCAGCAGAATTACCCCCTGCTCGTACATCGGCTGTGCGGCGTTAAAGTGCGAGATTTCAAAGAGCGTCATCGCTCCGGCCCAGAGGATGATTAGCGCGGCCTGGGCAAGGTGGGCACCAAGGAGTTTTCCTGACTGATTAATAAATCGAGCGTTGCCCCGCCACCAAGGATATGGGGCCTGGGTTGCAGCTATAGGCGTCGCCGGCTCAGATGCGATGGTCTCCGACCGGCCTTCGGCCATCGTAGAATCAATGACTGCTGTCATAGTTTTTTCCTAACGCTGAGAGTGCAAGAAATTAGCGTAAAAGTTCGCGATTTAAGTTGAGCCCTCGGGCCTGCAGAGCATGCCAGAGATGACCCTGAAGTACGAAGAACCCAAGCCAGAAATGGGAATTAGCGAGCCAGACGCGTGTGGTCAATTGACCATCCACTGAGACAAATTCAGGCACCTGCCCAAAAACTAGGCTCAAGCTAGGCCCATAAAATTCTGTGGGATACGCCACGCTATTGACCGCCACAAAGTAGGTGGCAACAAAGCTCATTAGGGCCAACGCACCAAGGCTATAGGACAGGTATGCTTCACCGGACCAGGTGAACAATCGCTGTGCCCAAGGGAACGGCTTCGTGGCACAGTGCCACAGACCACCTCCGATACAGAGAACACTGACCCAAACATGACCGCCGACAATATCTTCAAGAGAGGTGACGCCCGCAATCCAGTCTGGACTCTGGAGGCCCAGCAGATAGCCCACAATCACCACCGGATTCAGCGTGGGATTCGTGACGAGGTGCAGTTGACCCAAGCTCGAATCGTAGAGTCCCCCAAACTTAGTCGCCTTTAGCACAAGCAGTCCTGCCCCCAGCCCCAACAGGATGAGGTGAGTCCCTAAGATATTGGTCATCGCTTTCTGGTCATCCCAGCGATAGCCATAGCGCGGGAATCGATCTTCAAGCTGAGCCGGACCTTTGAGTGCGTGATACAGGCCACCAAATCCGAGAAAGGCAGAGCTAATCAGGTGCAAAACACCCACAACAAAGTAGGGATGGGGGTCGATAATCTGCCCTGCGTCACCCAGTCCCAACCCGAAGCGGGCCAAGTTGGGAAGCAGAATCAACCCCTGTAAATAGATGGGTTGGGCCGGGTCGAAGCGACCTAACTCAAATAAGGTGTAGGCTCCGGCCCAGAAGACAATCAGCCCTGCATGGGCGACATGGGCACCGAGTAGCTGCCCTGAAGCGTCTGCAAAGCGGGCATTACCAGCCCACCAGGGAAATTCTTCTGCTTCTTTGGCTGCGGGAATTGTGGTCGTCACGATGGCTGTTTCCTCTGAGCGCTATATCAATGGACCATTAGCGAAGCCCTAAATCTTATTGATATCAAATCTCAATAAGATCACAATTTGATTACAGCAGAAATGAAAGTGATTCGCAATAAGCAGCGGATTAACTTTTGTGTCAGCAGCGACTTCCATCAATGCGAACAAGGCTCAGAACACCCTTTAGAAAAGGACTTAAGACATTTACTGAATGGAGATTAGGTCAGATAATTCTTGATATGCACCTTCAATTAGGTGAGAAAAATCGCGTAAAAGAATTTGGTTCCCGTGAATCAAATGAGAATACTTTATCTCTGCAGGTAGTTTTATTGCTAGCAGATCCTATTTACCCTGAGAACCACTCCCTTGAGACTGACGACTCCACTAAACGCGGCCTGGATGAGCTCTCAGTACCTCATCAATCGCACTCGAGCAAAGAAGCTTTCTAAGTGGCTCGATACATCACATCAGGGAATGCCCGCGCAATAACAAACCGCTTCAACAACCAGGTGACTCGCACGAGTGCATGATGCAAACATTTTCATGGATCATCCAGCAAGCGTCGATTCGCCTCAAAGTCCTCACGACAATGCAGTGATTATGGTGAAAGCGAATCAGAACAGTCACAGAATTGATGCGATCGCCCAAATATTTTGCAAAGAGGACCCGCAACAGCCGCCGCAGGAATCATCAGGCAACAAAAAAAGCATTGTAAACAAATATTGCAGAATCGTTACAATACTGCTACATTTATTTACATAGAGATATATTTGAGGCCAACAGATGATTAGCACAACCGATGAAAGAGGCGTTATCAACAACTTTGCAAGGGATCCTCAAACAAGTGCAGCAGAGTATCCTTCTCCGGCTCAACAGCGCACCTACTGGTTCATGGGAGCTGCAACGGCAATCCTGATGTCTGGTGTCTTCGCCATTGCTTTTGCCGTCAGCTAGTTAGCTGTTTTGGCCTTAACATTTTTGTTTCTTCCCTAGCCTTACCCAGTATTGCAGTTTGAGATTCAGCCCATGCTCTTAATACTTTCACTTGCTATTGCTGGCAAGATTGCAGGTTCACTCCTCAACGCTCAAGGATGTTCACAAGAGCAGATGCTCACCGTACCCTATGCTCGCAATGCGGAGCTAGAGTCTCTACGACAGATTGCAGCCCAGCGGGGAACGCATGGCTTCGAACCGCCACAGGCTGCTTAGAAGAGTCTTCAGTTGTCTGCTTTCGTCACGAGCAAACATCAGAAGCAACGATTTCAACGTGTATCACAACTCTCCTTTCTAGCTCGCCTCTGTAATGAGAGCGAGCTATTTTTTTAACAGTCGCCTTACTTCATGCCTGATATTAGAAAGGGATCGAGGCCATTTTATTTATTTTGCAACTCTTGGTGACCGCAGGTGCAGTAGAGGCAGAAATTCCGCTAATTCGACTAGACCCTCTGCCTCTTTTTGTTCCAGTGGAGTTAAGGATTCACCGGCATCCTGGCGATCGAGCAATAGTTGAAGACGCGCATGAACAGCTTCAGGGAGTTGAAAGTGAGTCAACTCAAGGGGGCTCTCAATGACTTCGGGCATAGAGGTCAAGGGTATTAGGGTAATAATGAGCTTCTAATGCGGGTGTAACTCGAAGTCCTTTTTCACTTATTTCAGGGGGCACCTTGAAGAAAGTCTGGTTTAGCGATCGCATCTTCTCAGTCGGTCTAGCCGTAGCTGATGATCTGCACTAAATAACACTCTAAATGCCAGCATCACAATCCCCATACAGGCCAAAGCAGTCCCCGCCGCAATGGTAAAAAAGATCACGATCTGGTAGCGCACCGCATCGGTCGGATCAACGCCTCCTAAAATCTGGCCCGTCATCATTCCAGGTAAACTCACTAACCCCACCACCATCATTGAGTTAATCGTCGGAATCATGCCGGTGCGAATAGCTTCATTGATCGTCGGTCCTGCTGCTTCCCAGCGGGTTGCGCCTAGGGCTAGGAGGGATTCAATTTGCGATCGCAACCGCACCAAATCCTCCATAAACCGATCTAAGGCTAGAGACGTTCCCGTCAACGTATTACCCAGCACCATCCCCAGCAGCGGAATGACGTATTGAGGGTCATACCAAGGATCGATCCGAATCACGCCTTGAACCAGTAAACCTGTAACCAAAGCACTAGAGGCCAGAATCGAAAGCAGACTGTGCCAGTAAATCGAAGGAAACCGACGGCGGGTTCGACTGACAGAAGCCTGACCTGCGATCGCGCTCATCATCAACGCCACTAGCAACACCAGCCAGGGATTATTTAAAGCAAACACCCAATCTAAGATGTAGCCCACCAGCAAAAGCTGCACCACCAAGCGGATAGTGGCAATTCCAAGACTCTTCTCTAAGCCCAGCCGCAGCGCGAAAGAAAGGCCCATATTGATCAAAATCAGACTGGAGGCCAGAACCAGTTGGGCATTGCTAATTGGAATATAGTTCTGATCCATTAAGGCTCTCTCTGAAGAATAAACTGGCGATCGGTGACACGTTCAATCTGGCTCGTGTTGTGGCTTGTCCAAATGCAGGAACGTTGTTCATCAGTCTGCTGCCACTGCGTAATCAGGGCTTCAATTTGTTGAGCCATCGTCTCATCCATTGAAGCCGTCGGTTCATCTAAAAGCAAAACCTGGGGCGAGAGCTGCAGCGCCCGCAGGCAAGCCACAATTTGCGCTTCCCCACCTGATAGATTTTCTACTGAGCGTTGCAGGAAGTCAGCCTCTCGGCTGAGGGGGGCAAGATATTGCAGAATCTGCTCCTGGCTATAGGCTTTCTTCCGATGCAGCGTTAATCGATAAACCTGCCGGAGGTTAAATTCCACCGTCCCTTCCATGAGCGCAGGTCGCTGATGCAAGTAGATGACCTGCGCACGATATCGAGGCATTGAGAGCGCGGAAACAGACTGTCCCTCAAAAGTCAGCTGACCGGCTTGAATGGGATCTAGCCCAGCAATCGCGCGAAGAAGAAGGCTTTTACCGACCCCAGAAGGACCAACAATGGCAAGACGCTCACCCGGCTGTAGTTCAAGGTCTAAATTCTGCCAAATCCATTGGCCTTCAATATTTCGGCCCATTTGTACTGCAGCCAAAGTGGGCGGAGGCATCATAAAACAAGCATATGCACGACAAGACCAATACCCTAACTGTACCTGTGAGCATCCATCCCCTCTTGTACTTGCATAAAATTAGATTAGAGCTGCACGATCTTCACTATGCTTCAGGAATCACCCCAACACATCATCTATACCCAACATGGATGGGCAGATGATCACCGTCATATTGAGTATTTAGCAACCCAACTGGCGGCTCCGACTTCAAAAATTGTCGCTCCGAATTTAGGCTACTGGCGCACTTGGCTACGGATTGAGCCTTTGATTGATCGGGTGGATGCGATCGCAACCCAAACTCACGCCCAGCATCCCCACACCCCCATGCGAATTATTGGCCACTCAATGGGGGGCTTAATCTGGCTCGAAGTTCTGCACCGTCACCCCGAATGGTGGCCGCAGGTAGAATCACTGGTCCTCGTCGGATCTCCCGTCGGTGGCGCGGATTTAGCCCGCATGATTGATCCCTTTGGCTGGGGCATTGGCATTGCCAGAGATTTAGGAAAAAGTCGGAGGGGGATAGGGGTTGCGATCGCATCCAAAATTCCGACCCTAATCATCCGAGGAAACGTAGATGGCGGCAGCGACGGAACGATCACAAGCTGCTCAACCCAACTTCGTCACGCTGCTGTAGCCGAACTTCCGGGACTTAGCCATCCAGCTCTACGTCATCACCTTCAGGTTTCTGACACCATCCGAGAATTTTGGCGAGATTCCGCTCAGTTTCAATGCGATACCTGTGACATTACTGCCCAGCTCATTGAACGTCTGCAAAATATTGAAGGAATGACCGACGCCCACCAACGCGACTTCTATCGCGCCAAAGTCTGGCTAAAGCTCCCCAACGGCATCACCCTCCGCACCTGGAAGAATCCCCTCGGCATCCCTCATATTTTCGCCGCCTCACCCCAAGGGCAGTATCTTTACGGCGGCTTTGTCGGCTGGCTGCATACCCAAAAATTCTGGCAGTCTCTCAGGGAAATTGAACAGGAATACAGCTAGAGAGCTACCGCCCTCCTTCATCTAAGTGCTCTGCCACCGCCTGATATAGCTCCAGAACATGATGGTCATGCAGAGCGTAATAAACATGACGACCCTGTTTGCGATAGCTCACCAGCCGCACCGCCTTCAGCGTTCGTAGCTGATGCGAGACAGCCGATTCACTCATCTCCAGAATGGTTGCCAGGTCACCCACACAGACCTCTCGAGCGGCCAACACCGATAGAATTCGCAATCGATTGGCATCCCCTAACAGCGCAAAAAACTCCGCCATTCTCTGTGCCTTCTCCGCAGCCAAAATCTCTGTCGCGCAAACAGAATCAGGATCATGCTGATCATCACAAATCGGCGACTCCGTATCTAACAGACTGGAAAGCTCTGCATCAGGAAGAGAGGACTGGGACATAGAGGCACCTTCGAATAACAACACTTTGAACCCCTAATTGACGTCTGAACATATGTTCAGATATCATAAGTTTATAGTAATGCAGCGCAAGTTGCGCAAAGGAGAAAGCAAATGGCAGCCGTTAGTCAAATGAAATGTGCTTGTCCCTCTTGTCTTTGTATCGTCGATCTCAAAGAAGCCGTGATGGCGAATGATAAGCCCTACTGCAGCGATGCCTGTGCCCAGGGACATCCTCAAGGGGCCGGATGCGGTCATACTGGATGCGGGTGCTAAGTGGACCAATAGATGACGAAAGATAAAACAGAACCCGGCTCAGATGGTTCCCAGCTACCGGGGCCAGGAGTCGGGTTTACCTTTCTGTACTACTTCAGCATGACCATTGTGGTAGTTGTGGTCGCTGGATCTCAAGGATTAAACCTATCCGTTAGCTCAGTGCAGCTCTATCGCTACGGCATTATTTTAGGGTTGCTTGCGGGCGGCATTGGCAGCTACTTTAACAGGACAGCGAGCATCGATATCAGCACTCAAAATGCATCCGTTCAAAAGAGCCAGCTTGAGCAGATCCTGGCGGAACTAGGCTTTGAACGTGATCCTGAGGCCACAGAACAGCAAGAAGACTATACCGTTTATCGCCGATCAGGGCTGGCAAGCCTATTCTCCGGCAAAGTATTTACCGCTCAGCGCTCATCAAAAACCACTCAAATCGTCAGTCGAGCAGCCACGCTACGTCGACTGCAGCGCCGCCTTTAGATCGCGCCATCAATTGCATACTCAAATCCGACAATCTGCTTCACCAACTGACGCTGAGCCACAGGAGGATAGAGCGGTGCCTGTAGCTGTTTCGTTGCATAAAGATCAGCCGCACGAACCCGATCTAAGACTTGAGCCGCCGACGCTTCACCCCGCTGATAAGCCTGCAGCAATTGTGCGAGTCCATGGCCATATTCCTGCTCTGTTTTGAACTGAAACTGAGATGTTGGCTGGGTGGCAGTTTGTACTGCGGGCTGGGGCGCTCCACCCACTGCAATCGGCGCTTCGAGCGTCAGAACATAGATACTGCCTGCCGGAACCTCAACCACCTTATGCTTCTTGCTCGACGCTAGACCCGCCAAGGCACCTAGACCACCGCCCAGAAACGAAGCTCGGTTAAAAGCATTTGCGCTCCCCGTCGCTCCGCCGGTAATTCCGCCCGCAATGTTGGCAAACATGGCGCTACCTTCGCGGGCAGACTGATAGCTACTAGTTTGAGTCACACTATAGCTAGGAATCAAGGGACTCGAAGCCTGGATCGCAACCACTCGGCCATTAATCACTAAAGATTCAGCAACGATCTGCGCGCCTCCCTTCGTCGGCGTCATCTTCGCAACAATGGGTGAATTAGCTGCAACAACCTGCTGTCCCTGGCTATCAAAAAGGGGCTGGGCTAAAAACAAGGTCATCGGATAATCTTGCTTTTTCTTGGCATTCACGACCATATTGCCGGGAAAGGTAACCGTCAATGCTGTGGAAGCCGGAATCGTGCTGACGGATGATGCGGCTTGATAAGAACTAGGAGTGGACTGAGCGAACGCAGGTAAAGTGACCGATGTGATGGTTGATAGTGCGATCGCAACACCAGCAGCTTGCTTATACATGATGATTTCTCCGAAAATAGCAGTGAGCGCAACAGAAATAGACAAAAGAAAGACAACCAGGGATAGCAACTATCCCTGATTACAAAGCCTTACCAGGATAGAAAGTGACCTGCAGCAGCAGAGTTATTGTTCTGTCGATTAATTTGCTTAGCCGCTTCAGCCTGCACAACAGCATCACAGTTTTGACCCGCTACAACAGTACTAGTGCTGAAGTCTTCGAACCGGCTGGTATCAGAGAACGTGCTGCGGTCACGGAAACCAGAACGGCTACGATCTTGATAGTTGTTGAAGGTATTTTCCCCAGCATTAGCTGTCTTGGAGAGATTAGTGGTGGTTTTATCACCCCCACCCCCAGCGCTGACAAGGCCCCAGAGAACCTTCACATTTCCTCTACCGCCCCCCTTGCGAGTGGAGCGCTCATAGGTGCTGTTGTCCCACTTTGCAGTTCGCGCCGTTTTGCGGATATCTTTCTGGTTATATTTGTGAATGTCTGTTTTCTCTTGTACGTTAGTTTGCTCAACAATATGGTTTTTAACGTTGTTTCCAATTAAGACATCGCTGCACATGGCCCGTGGGTCGTCGGCATCGCGAGCACTGGGAGAAAGAGGATTGGCAAAGGCAGGTAAGCCAGCAGAAAGAGTAAGAGCAGTTGTAATGGTGAAAAGAACGGTACGTTTCATGGTTGGGTCTCCTGTGTGTGTTGTTTGAACCATGTGACTATCATGGCGGCAACGCACAGTTAACTCAGTGACGCTTCTCTAGCCGTACAGGTGATATTTCTAGCTCTTCAAGGTGATGCTCACACAAGCAATCGAGTGATGCCGATTACGCTCTGCACCACTCGCAATAGTTCTCTGGCTTCGCTTAAAACTCTTGTCCGCAGGCAGCTGTAGGGTATTAGCTATGCAGCTCCAAACAGCAAGCGGCTGTGTTATTCCAACGGTGCTAGATAGACCGGAGGCTTTGGGCATCATAAAGAAAGCTTGATTTGGGGTTACTGGGGTTATACGCAAAGGCTATCTCTACTACTGAGAAAACTGACGATATCAGTGAGGTCGTACAGCAAGTTCAGTAATTTTACTCAAGTTGATACGAGTTTCTCTGCTGATCATATAAGTAGGCAAAGTTGCAGTAGGCATAACCTCGCGACTCGCCATAGTCATCTCCCTGCATTTTAGGGTGGGGACTATTTTAGGGTGCCTGAGCCTCTTGCGCTCTACGTCAGCCTGTAGACCTCAGGATTAATATTTGGATGCGGATCTGAACACTATTTATACAGTTGGTCGTAGCAGATCAAGCAGCAAACTGGTTTTATCTATCACCTCAAAAGTTAGTTTCTATTCATCGCAGTTAGGTTTAAATAGCAACAGATGAGATACACAAAGTGGTTAATACCCAAGCAAGACAACAAAGAAGCGGGCTTTGCCCTGCCAGTTGCTATAGGTATGGGACTTGTCATGCTATTGCTAGGCATAACCTTAGTTTTGCGATCTCAAGACGATCAGGTCAGTGCTCTTAATCAAGCTGATGCCTCTGAAAGCGTATCTGCAGCTGAATCTGGGGTCAATCGAGTCCGCGCTTTTCTTAACCGATATCGCGCTCTAGCAGTGCTCCCATCCGGAAGCTGGAATGGTTCCGTCACTAATGTGTTGGAAAGCTGCAACGCAAACAGTGTTAGTAGTGACTTAGGAGAACTACAGCCCAGCGGCAGTGATTGGCCTGACGTTGACCCTACTGATGCGAGCAGAGGTGAATTCCGTTTACTCAGCTACACCTATGCTGCCGACACTAGCGGCACCCCGAATGCTCCCTTGGGTACAGGCACTCTAGAGGTGCAAGGGCGCATTAATGCAGGTGACGCTATTTCTCAAATTCAAGTCGAGATTCCCATTAACCCCGTTAGAAAACAAACAGCGGGATTGTGGGTAGGGGGGACAATTGCAGGCAACTCTGTCATTGATGCAGACGTCATCGCACCCTGCGGATCTAGCCCCAGTGTCAGTCTTCAGGCTAGCAACGACCTCCTAAGAACAAATCTCACAATGCCTGGCATTCCTAGCCAACCGGGTAGCAACGTTAATACATTAACAAGCATTACAGATATAACACTGCCAGAGCCAGGCAACATTGATAGCAGCGGGGTTATTGATGGTAGCGACACCTACCAATATGTTGTGCCCACACTAGACGGCAGCTTTGAAATATCTGAGGGTAGCTCCGTAGAAATATGGGTCACAGGTGACATCGATCTCAGCGCATTATCAGCCGTTCATTACTGTGGTGCCAGCGCAAGCTGTGGTCCTTTCAACGCCACGATTTACGGAGTCGGCTCTACTTCGACAGGGACACCTACTATTACCCTCGATAGGGGCACAAGCATTTGCGACATCTTCTTCCATGCCCCGACCTATAATGTCACGTTCAACAATACGACAGGGGGCACACCTGTTGACTGTGGCGCTGGGACCCGAAACACAGGAGTCTTTTGGGTGAACAATTGGACAGACAATACATCGAGCGCAGTTGTGCTTGATGCTCCCAGAGCAAGCTGGCAGGCAGCGCCAACACAACCTTTGCCACAAATGGCACCCATCGCAGACTGGCAAACAGAGCAAGCCCAGTAATCAAGTACAAACAACTAAAAAATTACGAACAAAAGGAAGATAGCCATTATGCCTGTTCAGCGATCCAATATTCAGGCCCTGCTTTTGAAGCGGCAGCAGCCCAACGAAGGTTTTACCTTAGTGGAAGTTTTGGTTGGTATCTTACTGGTCTTGATTTTTGCCGCTGTATCAATGCAGGCTTTTGTAGCTGCCACTGCTCTTAAAGTTCGTGCCCAGGAGATCAGTGAAGCAGATAAGTGGATTAACGCTGACTTAGAAAGCTTAAAGGTTCGTGCAACCCAGCTTGATTTGGGAGGAACTGAATATAATCCATTTCTTTTGGCTTGCCTTGGAGACTCAGCAGACGACGGTGGGTCCAATAGCACAGAAGGGTATGGTGCCAGATTGAACAATGACATTGTCACCAATGCCCCCTTAAGCGGTGGCAACGCAAACTCAATGACCATGAACAGTGAGATTGGCTCACGGCCCTACACCTTAGCCCGCGCATTTACGAACGTGAATACGTCTCCCTACAACAGGCTAGCAGTCACCTATACCGTTACTGATCAGGCAGATAACAGTGTCGTTGCGACATTCTATAGTGAGCTCTTACCTGATGCCTCGCTGGTCTGTCCCGCACAACCGAGCTAATGATTTTCGAGGAGTTCAAGTTAGTCTCGGTAGGTCCTTGGGCATTCTAGAAATAGGTGAATAACCCATCGTCAATCTATTCTTACTGCCTCACTGGAGAAAGTTTAAATGCTATTTGTTAGACCGCGACACCTCAAAGTTAAAGATGAAGGCTTTACCCTAATTGAAACATTAGTCACGATTGCAATCATTGGCATTTTGGCTGCGATCGCAGCTCCTAGCTTCTTATCTTGGGTGAATAGCAAACGAGTAGATGACGCACTAGCCCTATTGGAAGGCGCAGTAAAAGAAGGTCAGTCAGAGGCCATCAAGCAAAGTCAGCAATGCACGATATCAATTGGTGCAAGCGTTACGGCAAATCCAAGCAACTGTCTAACAACAGGATCGAGAGATTTATCCAAGCTAGGTGTTCGTATACTAGATGGAACGAACGGCAAGACCGGCAATGACACTGGTGCCCTAGTCGAATTATCTAATCCTGGCAATGACATTGTGTTTTCACCAAAAGGGACAACCACTTCTAACAAAGTTGCCGTAGTTTACCAAGCTGACGGTTCTGGCGATATGCGATGCTTGGTCATTTCTAGCGGCTTGGGCCTTTTGAGAACTGGAGAATACTCCGGCGCCAATCCCCCACCAGCCAACCCAGTTGAGGGGAACTGCATCACCGATTAATCTAACAGGATAATCGAAACCAGCACTTAAGCATCCAGTATCACTAAGGCTCTAGGGAAAACAGTCCCTAGAGCCTCTGTCACGAAAACAGCTTGTGTTCGTACTTTTGAATATCCGTAATATTACGCAGGCTTCCCCTGTATTTTTCTCTAAGAATAGTAATAGTAAAATTGATAGCCTTTGCCGTATAGAAATGGTCAACCAAATGCTCAGACAATCGCTGTTGATCATGATTGTCTACCCAGCTTCTGATCGCTCTAGCAACTTACTTTAGCAGCAGAAGCAAGTACTGCCTTTTGGCAAAGCCATCGATATATTTCTTAGGTTACGAGGGGATCACAACTAACATGTACACTAAATTTACTAGACAGCTACGAAAGCTCACCAATGGCAATTCAGAACTAGGAGCTACACTGCCTGATCTAATGATCGCAGGCGTTGCAACCCTAGCCATGGTTGCTGCTGGGGGAGCAGGCGTCTCTGCAATGGTTGGAAACAGCCAGACGGTTGAAGAACAAGCAGAGCGTCGCGCAGAACTCAACCGCTCCGTTGACTTTATTACTAACGAAGTGAATCAGGCTGACGCCATTGTCGCCAATGCCGCAACAGCTACCTTGCCGGCTGATTTTACAACCTATCCCAGCGGTATTGATACAAGCACCATCACTCCAGTCCTTGTCTTGCAAAACAATGGACAACAAGATGTCGTCTATTACACAGCAGCCCCTACCGGCAATACTTGGCGCGGTCCTCAGGTCGTTTATCGCTTTGGGCCACCGATTGATAACGCAACTGGCGTGGCCGACACATCTAGCTCTTGGGTTCACCAACCTCTAATCGACAAAATTGATGCCAATGCGGTTGCTGGCTTTGCTTGTCCTACAGGCTGGACAGCTAACAACAATACAGGTTTCCGAGCCTGCGTTTCTGACGACGGGAGCCAAGCACAGGTCTTCCACACGGGTGAGCTAGAGCATGGCAAAAACTCTGACACCTATGAAACTCAGACTGCCGCGACAACTCGATCCTCAGAAGTTACGACTGTAGCCTATACTCCCCCAGGCGGGATCTCGGCACCCACAGGCGGCCTCACACAAGATAGCGGCACCCTTACCTTAGAGACGCCAGGAACCATTACCGTCTCCTTCTTAGGCGGAGATATCCGCTCCTGTGGTTCTAGCAGCTGTATTATCGATACTCTGCAGACTGTCCATTACAAAGAGCCTGGTAGTGGCTGGAGACAAGAGCAGTTTTACCGTAATAATACAAATGGCCAAGTCCAGATTGCTAATTTGGCAAAAGGTACAGAAATCTACATCGAAGCTGAGTCAATCTACACCTCAAAAAATTCTGGGAATCCGAGCCATTCAGACTTTGTGAAGACTGTTCTAAACGGAGAAACAATTCCTGAAGCTGAGGCTGCATGGGGTGGTGGAACTTCGTTAGATTCATTCTTGAACAGTTATATCGACAGCGACAGAGTAGCAACGCTACCGAACCCCGGCTATGATTCCTTGATGTTGTTCGAGCTATACTACTACAACTCTGGGTCAACCTACGACCTTCAAGATGCAGTTCTTTATATCAACTTGACCCCTGATACAACAACGACAACTGCGACGGAAACAACTACCACAGAAACAACCACTCCTGCAGCTAACAATAGCGGTGGCAATGACCGTGGCGGCAGCAGTAGAAGAGGCAGTGACACTACTACCGCAGCAAACAATAGCGATAGCAATAGTGATAATGGCGGTGGCAGCAGCTGTAATCAGGGACGCGGCAATGGGTCAGAGGGATGTGATCCTGGCAACTCCAATAATAACCAAGTCAGCAATGATGAGGGTAGTGGTCGAGGTGGTCGAAGTGGTCGAAGTGGTCGAAGTGGTCGAAGTGGTCGAAGATAATCAATCGGAAGGCTAACATTTCTTCCGACAGATCTTGATCCTAGAAAAGGGTTTTCTCCTTTTCCTTAGTACCTGTAAGACCTTATATTAGCTCTCTTCAAGCCAGTTGGATCTTAGTTTCCTTCTGGCTTTGAGAGCTTTTTTATAGCAAATAAACAAAAGCTTGATCTCAGAACTCGATAATTGATGTAGCTTTATTATTCAAAAGCATGCAAGCGGCTAAAAGTGAGCTGACGCTATTCAAATCTATATCAATACAGCCCGGATAGAATCTCTATGTCAATTAGGCAATCGGCCTTGTGATTAAAAACATCCTTCTTTAGAAGCGAGATTGACCTGTTTAGCACATGCCAAAAGTCTGCACCTCAGTATTTGTACGGAAGGCAATTAAAAAATCTCCCGCCATAATAAGTATATGGTCAGTATTTTGACCGTAGTTGTTTGGCCTTTGTTGAGAGCGCGCATACACCAGTCAAGACTTCGGGGGGGGTTATGGTTTGAAAGATTTTTCAAATCTTTAACCAGTCTGATTGTCCGCATTAGCCATAAGGCTCTATGCGCTACAGATAATCAGGAAATCGAAGTTTCATGTCACTACAAATTTTAAAACAGATCAAAACGCATACCCTTGGTCACTCCGAGAAAGGGTTTTCTTTACCTAGCTTGCTGTTGGGCAGTGCAGTCACCCTCATGATGGTTGCAACAGGCGGCTACGGTGTAGCCAGAATGATTGATGTCAGCACTACCGCCAACGCCAAAAGCGAACGACGAGTAGAGCTAGATCGAGCCTTGGCTTTTTTTGAAGACGAAACACGTGCCTCACAGTCCATCATCCAAGATGTTTCAGCTATCTCCAATGTGCCTGCAGAATTTACCCCTGAAACCACAATAGGCGTGGCCAATGTGCAGCGGGTACTCATGTTGCAGATGGCTGAAGCCACTGAACCCGTTATTTATTACCTAGCTGATCCAGCTGATGACACATGGAAAGGACCTAAGGTTATTTATCGTTGGGGACCTGATTTGAATGATGCAGGCGCTTATACCAATGCAGCTAATCCTGGTAGTTGGTCCCATCAGCCTCTGATTGACAAAATTGAAGTCAATGGCACCACTCCAACCTGTCCCACTGGCTGGAATGGTAATGGTGCAGCAGGATTTTATGTTTGTGTTGATCCGACCGGCAAGATTGCTCAAGTACAGCAAACAGGCAGAATCAACAAAGTCTTAGAACAGACCGATACCTATGCCACGAACTCTCAAATGGCAGTGCGGGCAAAACAAATAACACCTGTAGCCTATACTCCTCAATCTGGTGCAACTTTTACGGAAAACAACGGCACGATCAAAACGGGCGTAAACTCCACGATGCGTATTGAAATCGTGGGTGGAGCCATTACCTGTGGCGCTGGCGGAGCTAATATTCCAACTCGTGCAGATTTAAATTTTACTGTTGGCAACACAACCTCAACTCAGACAGTTTCCTCGGCCGCTGCAGTACATAACTGGGACAACGCTCCTGCAGGAACGACTCTTGACATCACCGGAATTTCAGAAGGGGATATTAGCAGTGGGACTTGCAACGGTAGTTATACCGAAGCTAACTCTGCTTCTAGCTCACCTCAAGTAATTGCATTGCAGAATGGAGACACCGTTCCTAACTACGTCCCGTTCGACAACCAAACTAGCTTAGATAGCTATCTCGATAGCATTACTGATGCCAACGGCAAAGTTAGCTTAGCCGGTAACGAGGTTGTCTTTATCTACGAGTTAGGTGAAACGGATACCAGCAGCTCAGCCTTCGACATGCAAGATCTAGTCGTTAGGGCCACTATCACTCCTACAGTGAACTGATCCCTACGTCATTGCAACGTTTTCAACACAAAAGCTTAGAATATATACAAGCTAGCATTCCTCTGGACAGTATTCACCGTCCAGAGGAACCTGTCTAAAAGGGGTTAAAAAAGACAGACGCCAGTGTTGATATATGTTTACTAGGAACAATTCTATGACTGAGCATAGGAACCCGTTCCCTGATAACGATGGTTTTGCTTTACCTGTTGCTATTGGCGTCGGGCTAATTATGCTGTTGCTCGGGGTGACGATGGTGGTGCGATCTCAAAACGATCAGGTCAATGCCTCTGCTCAAAAAGCGACCGCCAAAAGCCTTGCTGCCGCTGAATCCGGCGTCAGCAAAGTACAGACCTTTTTGAACCGCCATCGAACGTTGGCAATGTATCCCGACAGAGGGTCTGCAAGCTGGAATAATCTCGGTAGCATTAATATCTGCCCTGGGAATGTCAATACCGCTGAACTGGCTGCTCTACTCTCTACTGGGTCGGATTGGCCGAATGTCGATCCCAGCGAGTCCGGCGCACAACCCCTCAACGGAGAGTTTCGTGTTGTTGATTATGTCTATGACACTCCGGGAACCCCTGGTAGCAACGGCACATTAACAGTGCAGGGGCGCGTCAATGCCGGAGAACCCGGCGAGTCAATCTCTCAGGTGCAGGTTGTTCTCCCAATTCGGCCCGTCAATCAAGTTGCAACTGTGTGGGTTAGAGGTTCCATTGCCGATAGCCCCGCCATCGAAGGAACGGTCGTGGGTAACTGCAGTTCAGCGCCTCTCAATATCGGTCCCTCGGCTAACTTAATTCGGATTGATCAATCTTTGTCCGGTCAGGGCATACCCATAATAGAACCTCTACCTGCCTCTCCGCTGGCGGTACCAGCGAGTGGTCCGCTAGGGGCAGAGAACCCGCCTGCTAATACGGTCTATCGATATCAGACCGCTACGCTCAATCGCTCTTTAGAAATCTGGAGTGGTTCTGTCGTCGAGCTGTGGACAAGCGGAGATATAGACCTCAGGGGGCAAGCTATAAAATGCGTTCAGACAGATGGAATTACCCCCTGCGGTGCAAATGATCCCTTTAGAGTTACTATCTATGCCTCCGGCACGTCTGATATTCAGCTCGATGAAGGCTCGGTGCTATGCAACGTGCATTTCCATGCCCCTAATTATGATGTTGATTTCATCTCTGGCGGTACACCGGCGGGAGACTGCACTCCGGCCAACCCCAGCACTCCGGCAGTCCAAATAACGGGGGCTTTTTGGATCAATAGTTGGGATGGTGACACTAATGGCGTTGTTGTGAATCCTATCAACAATGGTCCTCCCGTCGGAGCTGTCCTGCCGCCCCAGTTAGAACCGATCTCTCAGTGGGAGACTCAGCAGGCTGTGCCTTAGTTTCTTTACTTCAAGTAGAAGATAATCCGTGCAGTTCCTTTGTAAGATTTATCGACAAAACACCTATGGATAAGCTGATATTAGCCTTGAGCCTGAGACAGAAAAAGCGAATGGAGCAGGGTTTTACTCTGGTTGAAGTTTTGGTGGGGGTCTTGCTGACGCTGACCTTTGTGGGTATTTCCACACAGGCATTTGTGGTTTCCGCAATGTTTAAGGTTCGAGGTCAGGAGCTCAGTGAGGCGACAACTTGGATGCAGCAAGATGCAGAGAATATCCGATTTGAAGCTAGTCGCTTAAACATCAGTAGTGGGGTGCCTCAAGAGACAGAACACAGCAATCGCTGCTCGGCTGGCAATGCAGCAGCGGGCTATGCCGATCTACTGCGAGACGATATCTTGATCAAAGAAGGGGACTCAGAAACTGGCGATAGCGTTAGTCCACAAGATTTAGATCGAGAGAGTGCAATGGGTCAAAGACCCTATGTTCTTCGGCGCGTGATGTCGCCCGCAACAACTGCGCCCTTTAACGTTTTGAGCGTGAGCTATGCGGTGTACGCAGAGGGCGAGGAGCCTATCGATGACACTGATACGATGGATGCGGCTGCGATCGCAACCTCCTACTCCGAAATCATCCCCAACGCCTCCTTTGCCTGCGAATGATGCTGGGTCTCCTTTCAAACCGTCGATTAACGTATACAACGTATAAAAAGGCCCCGCACGGTTTTACACTCACCGAAATGGTGATTATTGGCTTAATTGTGGGCATCTTTGCTGCGATCTCAGTCCCCAGCTTTTTAGGATGGCTCAACCGAAAAAAAGTCGATGACGTGATCGCCCAGGTGGAAGGCGCACTCAAAGAAGCGCAGTCCGAAGCCATCAAACAGGGACAAATTTGTGAAGTGGATTTGGGTGTGCTGGTTCCCAATACAATTACGGCACGGGTTCAGGGAACATCACAGACCTGCCTGCCCACTGGCCCCCGCAATCTTGAAAAGCTAGGGGTCAGCATTTTGACCAACAACGAAACCGGCATCGCCATGGCGTTCACAAACGGTACCACTGTCGAATTTTCCCCCAGGGGGACCACAACCACCAATAATTTGCTCGTCTTCTACCGCCCCGGCAACACCGGACGCTGTCTCGCTATTTCGAGCGGACTGGGAATTGTTCGCATCGGCGACTATACCGAAATCGTTAACCCCAATACCCTGTCAGCCAGCAATTGCGAAACATCAGGGTAAGAGACCAGCACTACTGCGAACCCAAAAGGGCTGACTCCAGAGCCGAAAGGGCCGTCGGTAGATCATCATTCATAATTTGCAGGTCAAACTCATCGGCGGCAGCCAGCTCCACCTTTGCTCGGGCAAGACGACGTGCGATCGCACCTTCATCATCCTGACCGCGATCGCGAATGCGCCGCTCTAGCTCCTCCACAGAGGGCGGCAAAATGAAAATCTGGAAGGCATCCGGGGCCGTTTTCCGCACCTGTCTAGCCCCCTCCAGTTCAATTTCTAAAATCACCCGCTGCCCCTGAGCAACTCGCTGCATGACCGGCGCGCGCGGAGTACCGTAAAAATTCCCAGCGAACTGCGCCCACTCAAAAAATGCTCCCGCTGCAATCATGGCCTGGAACTTTTCAGGCGTCCAAAAGTAATAGTGCTGACCATCTACCTCACCGGGACGCGGCGAGCGGGTCGTCGCCGAAACAGAGACATAGATATCTGGGTGACGCTGCAGGAGAGCCTGCAGCAATGTCCCCTTACCAACACCACTGGGTCCAGTTAAGACCACGAGAAGCCCCGACATCTTAATTACGCATGCAATGACAGAGCCGCCTAATCATCTTCGTCTCGACTGTCTTTGTTGAGCAAGAAACGGTTCGCCACTGTCTCTGGCTGAATCGCCGAGAGAATGACGTGGCCCGAATCGGTCACAATCACGGCTCGAGTTCGCCGACCATAGGTGGCATCAATCAGCTCGCCCCGCTCTCTGGCGTCGGTGATGATACGCTTAATAGGTGCTGACTCTGGGCTGACAATCGCAATTACGCGATTACCAGAGACAATGTTCCCAAAACCAATATTAATGAGTCTGATATCCATCGACTTTACTCCCCGCAGGTGGCTATATAAATAAAGATGAGAACAGTTCGTCTTCACCCAATAAATGGGAAATAGACGCTTTTTCTTGAGAATTGCTCTAGATTACGATCCCTACTCTCATGGTATCGGCAAACCCCATTAAAGTGCCAGTGCTTAACGTCTATATACGTTTGAAATCAGGCTTTTCACCCGATTAGGCGGGGATCCTATCACCTAATTGGGTGAGTTTATTTATATAGATTGATGAAAGTCTATTAATCAAAAATATCAGTTGAGTTTTTATTTCAGTGCAGCCCGTTGACTTTACGACTTTGTGTGCCGCCTGCTGTGATTTGCGATCGCACTGGCTCCCTGCCCGCCTCGAGCAGATCTATCAACGCGACCGCTACACGCTCTACTTAGCATTGCGCACCCTTGACCAGCGGGGGTGGCTCACCATTTCTTGGCACCCCCAAGCCGCACGCCTCTGTCTCGGCACGCCCCCTCCCAAAGCAGCAGATACCTTTACCTTTAGCGAACAGCTTCGCCATCAGCTCAAAGGCCTAGCGCTTGTGGCGCTCAAACCCTCAGGACCTTGGGAGCGCGTCATCGACCTCCAGTTTGCCCGCCGCCCTCAAGATCCGGTGTCCTGGCATCTCTACGTTGAGGTCATGAATAAATACAGCAATGTGATCCTGACCACCGCTGAACAAAAAATAGTGACCGTCGCCCATCAGGTGAGCGAAAAACAATCGAGGGTGCGGCCGCTCCAGACAGGACAGCCCTACAGCTTACCCCCCGCCCTCACCGATCCTGTCCCCTCTCTCGAAGAATCTCAAGCACATTGGCAAGAGCGGGTTGCCCTCGTTCCTGGCCCCGTGGCTCGCAACCTGCGCACCTATCGTGGCCTGAGTCCAGCCCTAGCTCGATCAATGGTGGCAACAGCAGGACCATCAGCAGATCAGAACACCGATCAGCTCACCCCTGATCAATGGCAACAGCTCTTCGCCCTTTGGCAGGATTGGCTCCGGGCCTTAAAACAGGGAACCTTCACTCCTGGCTGGCAAACTGAGGGCTATACCGTCATGGGCTGGCAGATGACTCAACCTGCCCCAAGCATTCATCAGGTTTTAGATCAGTACTATACCCAGCAGCTCAACCAGCAAGTCTTTAAGCAACTACGCCATCAGCTCCAGCAAAAGGTCAGCAGCGTTGCCAAAAAACTCCAGATCAAAGCCAACAGCTTTCATACGCAGCTTCAGGCCGCTGAAACCGCCGACGAGCATCGCCAGCAGGCCGATCTGCTGATGGCAAACCTACAATCCTGGGAAATCGGAATGCAGTCGATTACGCTGCCAGACTTTGAGGGAGATACCTCACGCACCATCTCGCTCAATCCTGAGCAGAACGCCGTTCAGAATGCCCAGGCTCTCTACAAGCGGCATCAAAAGCTAAAGCGATCGCGCGATCGCCTAGAGCCGCTGCTGGCTGAAGTCGAACTAGAGCTGCAGTACCTCCATCAAGTTGAGGTTGCCATTGAGCAGACCGAAACCTATAAAAACGAGGCCGATCTAGAAACGCTAGAAGAGATCCGGATAGAGCTAATTGAGCAGGGCTACTGGCCAACCCCTGACCACGTCGCCAAACCACAGGCGAAGACCGACTTTATTCGCCATCAATCTCCAGACGGCTGGGAACTGCTGGTGGGCCGCAACAATCGCCAAAACGATCAGCTCACCTTCAGCGTCGCCACCGGCTATGACCTGTGGTTTCACACCCAAGAGATACCCGGTAGCCATGCCCTTCTGCGCCTAGACGCAGGCGCGGTTGCCAGTGAAACAGACATTGAATGGGCAGCCCACTTTGTGGCTTACTACAGTCGTGCCCGTCAAAGCCATCAGGTTCCTGTGGTCTACACCAGCCCCAAGCATGTTTACAAACCCAAGGGCGCGCAGCCCGGCATGGTGATCTATAAGCATGAGCAAGTAACCTGGGGACAGCCGCAGCTCGCGAAGGCTAAAATGCAGCAGCCCAAGGCGTAACAGCTAGCTTTGACTTGAATTTCGCGAATCAATAAGTTTTAGCTATTGAAAAGCCACAAAAAAAAACAAAAAATCTATCTATTAAGAAATATTGCGCCTGTTACATTACGATAAAACTGTGAGGAATTATACAAAAGGTCACTGTCGCGTGTGGGAACGCTCAGTCTGACCTCCTTCACTTGAGATATCACGTAACTGATTCTTACGAAAGCTCGCTCCGTCTGGAGTTGAGCTTTTTTATTATTCAACGACATTAAGCGAGAGAGACAGCGCTGCGAGCTGGGTCGCGTCTATCTGCTGTGTTTCCTGGCGCTGAACTTTCAAAAAGGCACGGGTGGTATCAGTCAGGTCACCGAGCAGTCCTTCGACAACCGCTGAAGGCTCACTGATCGCGAGGGGTTCCCCGGGCCGTTGCCCCGAGCGGCTCGCAATTTTCTTCAGACCTTTGAGCGTATCGCGCAGAGAGCGAGCACTGGCCAACACAATCACTTCAATGGTTCCAGCGGGGCCACTGACAACAAAATCATAGTCATCGCGTCCGGCTTGGGGAACCTTAAGGGTTTGTCCTGCGCCGACCAGAGAGGCATCCGTAGCTGCCGTATAGTCTGAGGGGAACAGAACCGTCATTTCGCCATCAGAGCCAATCCCCAGCACGCTGATATAGAGATCCTGGGTTTCTTGATTTTTCACTTGAATCTGAATATTATCGCCGGGTTTGACCTCGCCCACTTCAGGTGTAATCGCAGTGGTCACGAGGTCGCTGCCTCGTGTTCTGGTTGCCGCCAGTGCTCGACTCTCAGCGCCAATCGGGACCACGGTGGCGGTAACGCCTAATTTTGAAGAACTCGGGTTGAGAATTGCCCTCAGGATGCGGTTGGCAAGCAGAAGCTTGAACTTGGCCTGCAGTCTCAGAACAGCATCAGCAGCAGATTCATCCGTTGCACCGGAGAAAGAGTCGCTCAGAATATTCTCTTTCGTAGGGGTAAACAATCCGAGCATTCCAACTTCTGGCACGGTGGGAACACGCCCCTGGAGGCGCTTACGATCTTTAGACGTTATGCGCCCCAAAATATAGTCAACTTGCCCCTCTCCTAACTCTGCAGCTTCAATTCTGGAAGCCGAGACTAGTGCAGCCTTTGCCTCTGACATGCCGGTTTCCAAAGAAGGATCAAGCCCAATCCGCAGCATCAGATTGGTCGGGATGCCACGAACTTCTTCTTGCAGAAGGGCACCCGGCTTAAAGGCTTGAGCATTGCCCTGTAGTAAAGTGCCTTTACCAATCAGCCCGGTTCGGGACTCTAGCTTAACTTTTGCAAGCTCTTGGCTTTGATCATCGACGACGGCCAGAATTGTATTCTTATCCAGTGGGTTCGAAGTTTCGATTCCGCCCAGCCAGCAGGTCATCTGATTGCCGCTAACGTCAGTGATCACAGCCTCAGCAGGGGCCGTAGATGCATTGAGGAAGTAAAACGGGCGCTGATCGGCAACGCTATTCGGATCGCACTGGGGCGTACATTCGAGTTCAGGATCCTGGTCATTTTCTTGGGTGGTGCGGCGTGAGATGTTTGCGATCGCACCGACAACCGGCGTCTCCCCTGTCTGTTGCCAGAGGTATTTGGTCATATGGTAGGTAAAGGCCCCCGCATTAAACCCGTCAAAGGTAGCATCAGAAGCAAACTGATTGCGATTGGCTGAGGCAATCACAACGCCCTTGGCAACACCAGTCCGCCGCTTTTGCTTAAATTCATCCGCCGACATCTTCAACCGAGATAACCACTGCTGCTGATAGGCGAGTTCTTCACGATTTGGGAAAACGCCACCCGACTCCCTGGCAAGGCGATTGATAGACCGGACGCGCATATTACCGCGCTTACCGCCCCCCGAAAAGCAGCTATCTAAAACCATTGTCAGGTTGTCGGTGGGCACCGCAGACATGAGTAGAAAAAGAGTATGCCCCATAATGTCATTCACGACCTGGCGGCCTTGCTCTTGACCAGAGACACTATCAACCGGCACCAGCGTTCCGTTAAGGCCATCCCGCGTATCTTTGTCAGGATCATTCACCTGTGAGCCATGCCCAGAGTAGTGGAATACCGCCACGTCTCCTGGTTTTGCCTGCTTGATCAGATGTTCTTCAAAGGCCCGCAAAATACCCTTGCGCGTCGCCTGGGCATCGGTGACTGTCAGAATATTTTTAGGGTTGAAGCCAAACCGATGGACCAACAATTCACGCTGTAGCTCTACATCAGTGACGCAACC
Organism: Acaryochloris thomasi RCC1774; assembly: GCF_003231495.1. Classification (NCBI taxonomy): domain Bacteria; kingdom Bacillati; phylum Cyanobacteriota; class Cyanophyceae; order Acaryochloridales; family Acaryochloridaceae; genus Acaryochloris; species Acaryochloris thomasi. The sequence continues at coordinate 3,492 of NZ_PQWO01000007.1, read as the reverse complement.
GTAGAGCGGGGCCGTGGGATAAGTGTTGATACCTACCAGCAGCGCTAGCTTGCGAGCATTATCCTGGGCCAATACCTGCGCATAGCGAAGGCTTTGTTTTTGAATATCGAGCTGACTGAACCCCAAAGATGCAACTGCACCACCGGCAAACTGCAAAAACTGACGGCGTCTCATCCGTGTCATCAAAATTATCCTTGTATAAGTAACCCCACAAAATCTAGTATGGCCGACTGAACTTGAAATAATGCATCAGACCACTCTTCAAGTATGGAAAATGAAATCGCATCCCATGCCCCTGTTACCGAAACAGAACGCCTAGACCTGGTTACAAAAACTGTTACGGCAGTCAATTACCAGGGCCTGTCCTCCTAAAATGAGAGCAGGAACAACTCCTCACACTCCAAACACACCCTTGAGCTGCGGCATTTCCCCGCAGCTCTTTTTTAATCTTCCAACACCTCGAACGACCAGAAGGCTCACCTCCATGTAGAGATGGCTGGCTAACACAAATATATTGATGGACCCTTTATCCCTCAAGCCATCAATTGCAAGAGCAGAAGAGCCTTTAATAACCATCAGGCTTGGCTTTTATAAGCCCTCCGAATCATCCTGGCGGAGGGCCTCTCAATGTAATAAGTCAGGACAGATGCAATGAGTAAAGAGGTTGCGATCGCAGCTAATATTCCAAAAACAGGAGGCAAACCCCATCGATACGACTGATTAATAATAATGTAGCCAATGTTCTGATGGACCAAATATAGGGCATATGAAACTGTCCCCAGCCCCACAAACAACCGCAGCCGCAGAAAAGCCAGCCATCCTGTGATAGCCAAATAGAAAACAGCATAGAGAACAGAAAACACCCAGAAATCTTTGACCGAAAACACAAAGCTCGTTGAGACAAGAGACAGCAGCAAGATAGGAACCGTCATGCGATCTGACAAGTTTTTATAGATCTTGAAAAAGCAAATGCCAGCCACAAAAAACATAATATATTCAGGAATTAGAAGCTGAGCAGCTAAACCTGGAATAGCAATGAATCCTGCTGTTCTCGCTAACGACAGAAAAATTAGCGGTGTGAACCATAGCTCCACAGACCGAAGCTGATTCAAAAGATAAATCACAAAAACTAAGAGATAGAAGCTCAGCTCTATTGTTAGCGTCCAGTAAACACCATCAACATGCTGCACTCCCAAGTATTCATGGAACATCAGCAAATTTTTGATCGCATCGCTAAGCTCTACCTCTCGTCCCGCTAAGCCAAAATAGCTAACCAGAGCAAAGGTGAGGATTAGTGCCATCCAATAGACAGGATAAAGTCGAGCAAAGCGAGAAACGATAAAATCCATTGGCTTCTCTACGCGATTGAGAGTCCAATAGATCACAAAACCACTAATGATAAAAAACAACTGGACACCGTATTTTCCATAGTCCGCCCAACCTACAGATAAATTTGGGTGACCATAGATTTCGCTATAGCGGAAAAAGTAGTGATACAAAACCACCGCAACCGCCCCCAGACCTCTTAATGCATCTAATTCTAAAAGCCTATTCTGTCTCAATATCTCGCTCTCTAAATACCACAGATGTTCCAGGATGTTCCAGTGGGCATTTACGAGAGACTTTAAATAGTGATCGTGAATTTTATGAGGTTACTCCAATGAAGAAGCCCTTCTCCTAGAGCTTAAGAGCCACATATTGTCCCTGAAATGTCCCGGCCAGTAAAGCATCTGAGACAATTTCAACGTTTAGAGAAATCCGACCCTTGCCCCGCCTCGTAATTGTTTTAATAAAGCGATCCCAGAGCAGCTGAGACGGAGCCATACAGTGAGCTTGAAAATCGGTCTCAACAGGCTGCAGGTATTCGATACTGTTGCCTTGAATCACAATACGACAAGGCAAAGATAAATTCTGAAGCTGACAGTGAACGTAAGTCCAAGCCGCTAGAATTGCAACTGCAGAGAGGCTGCCACCAAAGGCAGTACTGCGATGATTAATATTTGGGGGCAGCGGCGCGGACAAAACCACGCCCTTTTGATTGACTTGTACCACTGACACAGCCATAGACCGAGACAGAGGTATGTGGTCATGGAGGTACTGCTCTACGGTGGCACTCTCCATGCTTTCAGACAACCGATCCATACACCCTCAAAATTGCCGCAACAGAGTTCATTAGACGTTTACTCCCGCCACAGTCCCATTCTGAGAACGTCGTGATACCTTTCATCAAAATAGACTTCGTTTCTCAGGATGCCCTCGATTTTGAACCCCAGTTGTTCGTTGAGTCTGAGATTTCTCAAGTTTGTATCCAGGGTATTGAGGTAAATCTTTTTCAACCCAAGGCTATTGAGACCGTAGCTTAGCCATAACTCGGTAGCCTCTCTGGCATACCCCATACCCCGCATAGACTTGATTCCAATTAGCTTACGCAGTTCTGCCTTATGCCGCATGGCGTCATAATCGAGAAAGATCACGGAACCAATAGCCTGACCATCTTTGAGCGAGATCGTACCCACCAAATTACTTTTCTGATTGATGACATCCTCAATATCTAGATCAGGAGAGGTGGTTCTAGACAGCAAAAAATATCTGCCATCATCATCATTAAGCCAGCCTTCTAAAAGATCGAGATCTGTCGCAGGATTAAAGGCCCGAAGATCAACTCGGGGGCCTTCAATCGGCAGCCCACTAGAAACAGGAAAGTCTAGGTTTGCGGTGCTGGGAGTGTGCGAAACGGACGCACTCCCACGATCATTCTGCATTGCCAGATCCAGCAGCAGGTTGACGAACCGAATGTAGTCAAGCTGCTGAAAGCCATAGGTTGTCACTTCCTTGAAAAAGGTTCGGCACAACGCCTCAAGCGTTATATCGGGAATATTAGAGTGTTTTGGGCTCATCAGAAATCACTTGCTAATGGGTGTAAAGGGAGGCCCTTTCTAGCACTGCTCGTAGAATCGCTCTACAGCGATTCCCTATATCTCTGTCTAATCTGAGGAGGTAAATGTTTCACCAGTTTAGGCCATCTATCAACAAACGCCACCTGCTCTTGGATCAGGTCAGTCTGCTCACATAGCAAAAGTCCGCCCTCAATTGAGGGCGGACTTTCGTTAATCACTATCTAATTATTGAGCTAACTTACGCTAGGTCTATTAGAAGGGTGTGATTAGCCATTGATGACTGGAGCAGTCAGAGCAACTGTAGTGGATTCCATGGAAGCTAGGTCCAGAGGGAAGTTGTGAGCGTTGCGCTCGTGCATGACTTCAAAACCAAGGTTAGCTCTGTTTAGAACATCGGCCCAAGTGTTGATGACGTTGCCGCTGCTGTCAACGATGGAGTGGTTGAAGTTGAAACCGTTGAGGTTGAATGCCATGGTGCTGATGCCCATTGCTGTGAACCAGATTCCAATCACTGGCCATGCACCCAAGAAGAAGTGTAGTGCGCGGCTGTTGTTGAAAGAAGCATATTGGAAGATCAACCGACCGAAGTAGCCGT